>JASLBS010000065.1 GCA_030146405.1 Arthrobacter sp. | reverse complement strand
CAACCCGGCACGGGGGGTGCCGTTCCCCTCCTTCGCGGTACCGACCATCACCGGTGAGATCAAGCGCTACCTCCGCGATTCCTGCTGGGTGGTCCGACCACCTCGGGACGTCCAGGACCTGAGGACGGAGATCGCCCGGGCAGCCCCTGCCATGGCGCAGCGGCTGGGCCGTGAAGCGTCCGCTCGCGAACTCGGGGTGGAACTCGGTTGGCCGGAGACCAAGATCCTCGAAGCCCAGGCCTCGCACTCCAGCCTCCGACCCGATTCGCTCGACGTACCGTTCGACGGGCGCACCTGGGGGGACACCCTGGCGGCCGATGCGGACACCATGGAGCGCAGCGACGACATGATCTCGCTGCGGGGAGCCGTCAACGAGTTGGATGCAGCCGAGAAGGAGATGCTCTACCGCCGCTACTTCATGGAGCAGACGCAGCAGGGGATCGGCGATGAGCTCGGGATGTCGCAGATGCAGGTGTCCCGGATGCTCGCCCGGATCCTGGTCAAGCTGCAGAAAAGACTTCTGGGCGCGCCGGCCGCTCCGAAGAAGCAGGAGACGGGGCGCCTGGGAATCGTCTGATCTGCGACTCCCCGGGAGAAGTGCTCCTAGGAGATGCCGTGGTCGGCCACGGCAGCGAGGACCTGTTCCACCGTGACAGCCAGGAGGGCAGGATCCGGGGTGGGGGAGAAGGTCTCGCCCACCCGCAGCGACTCGTCCGTGAGGACCGTGTGCGGGCCGGGTGGCGGCCCCCACTCCGACGGCGGGGCCGGCCCGAACAGCACCACGGAAGGGCGCGCGTAGGCGGAAGCGAGGTGTGCCGCTCCGGTGTCCGCCGAGATCACCACGGAGGCCCCGGAGATCAGGCCCGCGAACTCGTCGAGCGGCAGCAGGCCCGCAGTGACCGCGTCCTCCGGGAGTCCGGCCGCGTCCGCCACGGCGAGCGCGCGCGGGCGCTCCTTCGCGCTGCCGGTGAAGAGCACCTGGTGCCCGGCTGCGGCCAGGGTCCGTGACACGGCGGCGAACCGCTCCACCGGCCACAGCCGGCTGCCGTAGGCGGCGCCGACATGCACGACGACGGCGCCGGGCGCCGGGCTGCCGCCGTCGGGCACCAGGAGCCCGCAGTCCAGCGGGTCCGCGGGCACCCCGTGCCAGCTCACCAGGGAGGCCCAGCGCTCGCGCTCGAGGACGCCGTCCTGCCATTCCGGGCCGTCCCACCCCGGAGAGCGGTGCCCCAGGCGACGCCGCGCACCGATCTCCTGCAGCCTGCCCCTGCTCTCGCCGCCGCTGCCGTGCAGGTTCACCGCGAGGTCGATCCGCCCGTACTCGACGGGCAGGGGGTCGTCGAGACCATGGGTGGGGAGGAGGTCGTCGATCGCACCGGTGAGGGCGACGATGGGACGGAGCCATTCCTGGGCGGCGTACAGGATGCGGTGCTCCGGGAAGGCGCGCCGTAGTCCCTTGAGGGCCGGGACCGCCACCAGGAGGTCGCCGAGCTTCAGTGCCCTCAGGGCGAGGATCTCGGGCCGCCCGTCCGGAGCGGGTGTGGACGCGGGGACGGGGGTCTGCGCCGGCCGGGCGCTCGCGGCAGTGGTGCCCTCGGAAGTCATGCGCATCATCCTGCCAGAGGTTCCGGGCGCCCCCGGCCGCACCACCTGCCCACCGGGTATCGGAGGGCCGGGGAGAAGCGCGGGGGGAAGAAGTTCGGGACAAAGTGTTTAGTACTGCTCCTTCCCGGGAACTAAGCCTGTATGCATACTTCGGCCGAGCTGACGCTTCCGGCGCCGCAGGCGGTCCTGTTCGATCGCGACGGCACCATCGTGGTGGACGTCCCGTACAACGGCGACCCCGATCTGGTGCAGCCCATGCCCGGTGCACGGGAGGTGCTGGACGATCTCCGGAGCCGCGGCATCCGGCTCGGGGTGGTCACCAACCAGTCGGGGATCGCCCGCGGGTACGTCACGCGGCACCAGGTGGATGCGGTCAACGCGCGCGTCGAGGAACTGCTCGGTCCGTTCGACGTCTGGGAGGTCTGCCCGCACGGGACCTCCGATGGCTGCGCCTGCCGGAAGCCCGGTCCGGGCATGGTGCTCTCGGCCAGTGCACGACTGGACCTGGAACCCTCCGCCGTCGCGGTGATCGGCGACATCGGAGCCGACATGGGTGCCGCTGCCGCGGCAGGTGCACGGGCGGTGATGGTCCCCACGGACATCACGCTCGAGGAGGAGGTTCTCGCGGCTCCTGCGGTGGCCTCGACCCTCGCCGAGGCGGTCCGGACCCTCTGGGCAGGGACACCGTGAGGCGGCGGGTGCTGGTGGCCCGGCTCGACAGCGCCGGTGACGTGCTCCTCGCCGGACCTGCGGTCCGCGCCATCGCCGCCGGTGACCACGGGGACTCGCCGAACGACGTCGTCATGCTGTGCGGACCGCAGGGAGCGGCCGCCGCACGGATCCTTCCCGGCGTCGTCGAGGTCATCGTCTGGGCCGCACCCTGGATCGTGGATCCCGCCCCGGAACCCACACCGGACCTCATGGCCGAGCTGCACGACGCCGTGGTGTCCCACGGCGTGGACGAGGCCGTGATCCTGACCTCTTTCCACCAGTCGCCCCTGCCCCTCGCGCTCCTGCTCAGGCTCGCCGGGGTTCGCAGGATCGCGGGTGCTTCGGTCGACTACGCAGGGTCCCTCCTCGACGTGCGATTGAAACCCGGAGAGGACTTCCCGGAGGACCAGCCCGAGGCGGAGCGAGCCCTCGGCATCGCGGAGGCGGCCGGTTACGTGCTCCCGACCGGCGACGACGGCCGGTTGCAGGTCACGCGCCTCGCCGACGCCTCCGAGCTCGTGGGGCACGGCCCCTACGTGGTCGTGCACCCCGGCGCCTCGGTCCCTGCGCGGGCGTGGCCGCCCTTCCACCACGCTGCCGCCGTCGAACTCCTGACCGCAGCAGGCTTCCGTGTGGTGGTGACCGGCGGTCCGGAGGAGACGGACCTGACCTCGACCGTAGCGGGCCCCGAGGCGCTGGACCTCGGCGGGCAGACCGATCTGCCCGTCCTCGGGTCCGTCCTCGCCGGGGCCTCGGTGGTGATCACGGGCAACACCGGTCCCGCCCACCTCGCGGCGGCCGTGGGCACTCCCGTGGTCTGCCTCTTCTCGCCCGTGGTGCCGGCCATCCGCTGGGCTCCGTACCGGGTGCCCGTCGAGTTGTTGGGCGACCAGGACGCGGCCTGCGCGCTGAGCCGGGCCCGCATCTGCCCCGTGCAGGGCCATCCGTGCCTGTCCAACGTCTCGCCCGAGAACGTGGTGGACGCCGTGCTCCGGCTCAGCTCCGGAATTTCGTCGCTGGGGTCACGCCGCAGCATCGGCCGCACCGACGGCCGCAGAACAACGAGGGGAAATCGATGAGGATCCTGTTATGGCACGTCCACGGGGGCTGGACCGATGCCTTCGTGCGGGGAGAGCACACCTATCTCCTGCCCACCACGCCCGACGGCGGCGCCTGGGGACTCGGCCGGGGCGGCCGGGACTGGCCCGCATCGGTCCTCGAGGTATCGCCCTCCGACCTGGCGGATGCCGACATCGACGTCGTCGTCCTGCAGCGGGTCGAGGAGATCGCCGAGTGCGAACGCCTTCTCGGGCGGACACCCGGGCGGGACCTGCCGGCAGTGTTCCTCGAACACAACACGCCACGCCGGGACATCGTCGGTACCGTGCACCCGCTGAGCGACCAGACCGACATCCCGGTCATCCACGTGACCCATTTCAACGAGCTCTTCTGGGACAACGGCAGCGCCCGCACCCGGGTGATCGAGCACGGCATCGTGGACCCGGGCTACCTCTACACCGGAGAGCTCGAGCAACTCGCCGCGGTGATCAACGAACCCGTGCGGCGGGGCCGCATCACCGGCACGGACCTTCTTCCCCGGTTCGCCGGTGTGGCTCCACTGGAGGTGTTCGGCATGGGGACGGACAGGCTCGCCGATGCCCTCGACCTCGGTCCGAGCGAACTCCGGATCGGCGGCGACCTGCCCACGGCGCAGTTGCACGCGCGGCTGGGGCGCTCGCGGGCGTACGTCCATCCGCTGCGTTGGACCTCGCTCGGGCTCTCCCTCCTGGAGGCCATGCACGTGGGCCTGCCGGTGCTGGCGCTGGCCACCACCGAGGCGGCTCGGGCCGTTCCGCCCGGGGCGGGAGCGGTGTCCACCAGGATCGACGACCTCGTCCGGATGGCGGTCCGCCTGATCGAGGACCCCGACGAAGCCCGCACCAGGGGACTGGTGGCCAGGGAAGCGGCACTCGCACGGTACGGGTTGGCCCGCTTCCTCGCCGACTGGGACGAGGTCCTGGAGCAGGAACCCGGGCGGCAGCCGGTGTTGGCGGTAACAGAAAGGAAGGCGAAGTGAAGATATCGATGGTGTCCGAGCATGCGAGCCCGCTCGCGGCGCTGGGAGGCGTGGATGCCGGCGGACAGAACGTCCATGTCGCGGAGCTGTCACTCGCACTGGCCCGCCGGGGACACGAGGTGACCGTCTACACGCGCCGCGATGATGCTGCGCTGCCGGACCGCGTCCGCTCGGATCCCCGCCTCGAGGTGGTCCACATCACCGCGGGGCCCGTGCGCAACGTCCCCAAGGACATGCTGCTGCCCTACATGGGCGAGTTCGCCGAAGGTATCGCAGCAGACTGGGGTGAGGAGCCACCGGACATCGTGCACGGGCACTTCTGGATGTCCGGTCTCGCAGCGCTCGACGCCGCGCGCCGGTCCAGGACCGCCGGGCAGCAGGTGCAGGTGGTCCAGACCTTCCACGCCCTCGGGTCAGTCAAACGCCGCCACCAGGGAGTGGAGGACACGAGTCCGTCCGAGCGGCTGATGCTCGAGACGATGGTGGGCCGGAGCGCGGACCGCGTGGTCGCCACCTGCTCCGACGAGGTCTTCGAGCTCAAGGCCCTGGGGGTCCCCGCGGGCCAGATCTCGATCGCACCCTGCGGAGTGGACCTCGAACTGTTCAGCCCGCGAGGTCCCGTGGAGCAGCGGGGGCAAGCCCACCGCATCGTCAGCGTCGGGCGCCTGGTCCCGCGCAAGGGGATGGATCTGGTCATCCGTGCACTGCGCGAACTGGCGGACGGTGGCCGCAGGGACGTCGAACTCGTGATCGTGGGCGGACCCGGTACCTCGGCCGGCCTCGAGGAGGATCCGGAGGCGCAGCGACTGCGCGCCCTCGCCGCCGAACTCGGCGTCGCGGATCGCGTGATTCTCCGGGGGCAGGTGTCGCGGGTGGAGATGCCCGCGGTGCTGCGCAGCGCCGACGCCGTGGTGTGTGCGCCCTGGTACGAGCCCTTCGGCATCGTCCCGCTCGAGGCGATGGCCTGCGGCGTCCCCGTGATCGCGGCTGCCGTCGGTGGCCTGGTGGACACCGACGGCGGCCGCGATCACGGGGACGCCGCAGGCCATCGCCTCGAGCGGGACGATGCCGAAGGGCTCGTACCAGGGCGCGCACACCACGGCGTCGGCGCTGCGCAGCACCGCGGGCATCTCCACCCGCGACACCTGCCCCCGGAGAATC
>JASLBS010000005.1 GCA_030146405.1 Arthrobacter sp. | reverse complement strand
CCAGAACACCTCGAAGCTTGCCGTCACGAGCTGGTACAGGAAACGCCCGAGGAACGGCACCACCAGCAGGGGGTTGAAGCGCCCCGTCAACTCCACCGGCGGTAGGTAGAAGAAGTTGACGACGAAGTAGCCGATGATCGCTCCGAAGACCAGGTTGCCCACGCTGAAGTCCTGCCAGAGGGCCCCCCATACCAGGACCAGCCAGATGACCAGCGGCAGCTCCGTGATCAGCGGGATACGTTGCCTGCTCATCGGTCCACCCCCTCCCCGAGGACTGCCTCGATGTACGGAGTGCGGTCGATCATCTCCTGCGCGGCCCTGTCACTGAGCGCGAAGAGCGGCCCTGCGAGGACGGTGAGTGCGAGACCCAGTGTCACGAGGCCGATCGTCGGGCCCGTCATGGTGCGGGGGAGCAGCGTGACCGGTTCCTTCCCGGCGAACCGGCCGGTGTCCTCGCCCGTGACGTGGCGTGAGGTCCCCACGTTCGAGCCGTCGGACTTCGAGGCCAGCAGAATGGGATCCGGGTCCGCCACATCAGCGGTACTGCGCCAGAACGCCCGGTTCCAGACGCGTGCCATCACGAGGAGCGTGAGCAGGCTCGTGGCCACACCGGCGGCCACCAGGACGAAGGCCAGCGGCGTCCCGAGGTCCACGCCGGCCTGGATGAGCCCCAGCTTCCCGAGGAACCCGGAGAACGGCGGGATGCCTGCGAGGTTCATCGCCGGGATGAAGAACAGGATGCCGAGGAGCGGTGACAGCTTCGCGAGTCCGCCGAGCCGGTCCACGTTGGCCGTACCGCCCCGCCGCTCGATCAGCCCGGTCACCAGGAAGAGGCTGGTCTGCACCGTGATGTGGTGCGCCACGTAGTAGACCGCCGCACCGAGTCCTATCCGGGAGGAGATCGCGAGCCCGAACACCATATAGCCGATATGGCTGACGAGGGTGAAGGAGAGGAGCCGCTTGATGTCCGATTGTGCGATCGCTCCGAGGATCCCCACGAGCATGGTGAGCAGCGCCACCACCATCAGGAGGGAGTTGATGCGGTCCCCGGGGAAGAGCAGCGTCTCCACGCGCACCATCGCGTAGACACCCACCTTGGTCAGCAGCCCCGCGAACACCGCGGTCACGGGTGCGGGCGCGGTGGGATAGGAGTCCGGCAGCCAGAAGGAGAGCGGGAAGACTGCGGCCTTGATCCCGAACGCCACCAGCAGCATCAGGTGCAGGATCAGCTGGGTGGCGGGATCCACGTCCTGGAGCTTCACGGCGAGGTCGGCCATGTTGATGGTGCCCGTGGCGCCGTAGATCATGCCGATGGCGATGAGGAACAGCATGGAGGACATCACGCTGACCACCACGTAGGTGACCCCCGCCCGGATGCGCGGCGCCGTGCCACCGAGCGTCATGAGCACGTAGCTCGCGGTCAGCAGGATCTCGAACCCCACGTACAGGTTGAAGAGGTCACCGGTGAGGAACGCATTGGACACCCCCGCCACGAGGATCAGGTAGGTGGGGTGGAAGATCGACACCGGGCCGTCCTCGTCGCCGTCGGCCATACCCTGCCCGGTGGCGTAGATGAGCACGGCGAGGCTCACCGCCGAGGAGATCACCAGCATCAGGGCGGAGAACTGGTCCACCACGAGCACGATCCCGAAGGGTGGCTCCCAGGCACCGAGCCGTACCGCGTGCGTACCCACCGAGGGCGCATCGAGGAGCATCAGGACCTCGGTGAGGAGGGTGACGCTGAGGATCGAGATGCTCACCGTGCGCTGCGCGCGGGAGTGCCTGATCAGGATGAAGGTGATCGCGGCACCGAAGAAGGGCAGGACGACGGCGAGTGGAGCGAGGTCTGCGGCGATCATCGGCCATCCCCGGTGATGGCCGTCGACCCGGAGCGGGGAGCGTCACCGTCGGCACCGACGAAGTCCGAGGTGTCCGCTGCGACCTCGGCGTCGTCCTCGTAGTCGTAGGTGCCGCGGTCCTCACGGACACGCTGGTCCTCGGGGTCGTCCTGCACGTCGTCCTCACGGCTCAGCACCCATGAGCGGTAGATGATGCCGAGCACGAAGGCCGTGACGGCGAAGGTGATGACGATCGCGGTGAGGATCAGGGCCTGCGGGAGGCTGTCCGTGTACTCCTCCGCGGGCGTTCCGGAGACGTACAGCGGTGATTTCCCGCTCTCGCCACTGGTCGCCAGGATCAGGATGTTCGCTCCGTTCCCCACGAGGATCAGGCCGAGCAGTACGCGGGTCAGGCTCCGCTCGAGCAGGAGGTACACCCCGGCAGCGAAGAAGGCGGCCATGAGCACGATGAGCGTGATGTTGACGGTCACGGCCGGGCCCCTTCGGTGGTGGTGGGTGTCAGGGCGTCCGAGCCGGGCGCTTCCTCCGCCGGGTTCTCGGTCTCACCGCGCTCGTCGATCTCCGAGCCGAGGCTCCGCAGCACATCGAGGACGAGGCCCACGACGATCAGGTACACGCCGATGTCGAAGATCGTGGACGTCACGAACTTCACGTCACCGAAGACCGGGACCCAGAACTCCAGGATGTAGCTCTCGAGAACCGCTCCGCCGAAGAAGAGGGGAGCCGCCGCAGTGAGGGTCACGATCCCGAGACCCAGACCCAGCAGCGTTCCCGCGCTGATGGGACTCGCCTCGGCGAGCTCGAAGCGGCCACCGGCGAGGTACCTGATGGCAAGGGCGATACCTGCGACGAGCCCTCCGGCGAAGCCACCACCGGGCAGGTTGTGGCCGGCCACCAGCAGGTAGATGGACAGCAGGATGATGGTGTGGAAGAGGAGCCGGGTGATGACCTCGAAGATGATGGACCGCCGCTCCGGCGCGAGCGTCCGGCCTGCGACGAGCCAGGGATCCCGGGAGACGACGGCGAAGCGTGCAGCCAGCTGCCGCGCTGCGTCCGGCCGGCCCCCCGCATCGAGGGGCTCCTGCCCCCGGTCCACGGAGCCGTCCTCGATCCCCTCGGCCCTCCGTCGGGTGTCACCGCGCCCGCGGATGAAGATCAGGCTGGCGATACCCGTGGCCGCGATCGCGAGCACCGTGATCTCACCGAAGGTGTCCCAGGCCCGCAGATCCACGAGAAGCACGTTGACGGCGTTAGCTCCCCCACCCTCCTCGTACGCCATTTCCGGGTAGGCGAGGGAGATGGGCTCGGCGGTCCGGGAGGCCATGGAGGTCATCGCGATGAGTGCCATGGTTCCGCCGAAGGCGATCCCCAGGCCGGCGCGGAGCAGCCTGTGCTTGCTGCCCCGGTGGTCCCAGAGCCGCGCCGGGAGCGAACGCAGTGCGAGGACGAAGGCCACGAGCACGATCGTCTCCACCAGCATCTGCGTGAGTGCGAGATCGGGTGCGCCGTGCAGGGCGTAGATGATGGCCATGCCGTAGCCGGTGATACCCACCATGAGCACCGCCGTGAACCGCTTGGTGGCGCGCAGCGCCGCGAAGATACCCACCAGGATCACCGCCACGGCAACCACCTGGACCGGGGAATCGGCGATCCTGAAGCTCTCGGGGAAGGGGGTGTCGAGCAGGATCAGCGCGGTCAGCGGTGTGCCTACGGCCATGGTCAGGATGACGAAGAGGTAGAAGGACAGCGAGCCACGCTGGGTGAGTCCGGTCACGCGCACGGCGATGTCGTCCACCAGGTTGGTGGTGGATCTGTACACCTCGTCGGCGCCCACCACGGGAGGCAGCCGCCCCTGCAGTCGCTCGAAGGGCTCCCGCAGGAGATACAGCACCACGCCCGCCCCGATGGTGACGGCGGAGAGGAGGAGGGGCAGATTGAAGCCGTGCCAGAGGGCGAGGTACGGAGCATCACCGTCGCTCTCGAAGAGACCGGCGTAGGGCTGGATCATCGTATCCAGCGGAACGGGCCAGACCCCGAAGAGCAGGGAGGCGACGGCGAGAAGGGCCGGGGCCAGCAGGAAGGAGGCCCGCACCTGGGTGAAATCCGTTCGCGGCTTGCCCTGCTTGAGGGCGAAGGCGCCCCAGATGAAGCGGGCGCTGTAGGCGAAGGTGAGGATGGATCCGAGGATGATCCCGCCGAGCAGCAGCACACCCGCCGGGCCTTCCTCGGCCCGGTGCAGGAACGCCTCGTACACCGCCTCCTTCGCCACGAATCCCACCAGTGGCGGCACTCCGCCCATCGATGCCGCTGCGATCGTGGCGACGACGAAGAGCAGCGGGGATGCTGTGCCCACCCCGGACAGCACGCGCAGGTCGCGGGTACCCGCCTGGTGATCGATGATGCCGACCACCAGGAAGAGTGTGGCCTTGAAGAATCCGTGGGCCAGCAGCAGGCCCAGACCTGCGATGGCGCCGTCGCGGCCGCCCAGTCCCACCACCATGGTGAGGAAGCCGAGCTGGCTCACGGTGCCGTAGGCGAGCACGAGCTTGAGATCGGACTGCCGCAGCGCGCGCCAGCCCCCGATCAGCATGGTGGACATGCCGAGGACGAAGATCACCGGGTACCAGTAGGCCGTCTCCGTGAAACCCGGGGCGAACCGCGCCACGAGGAAGATGCCCGCCTTCACCATCGCTGCAGCGTGCAGGTACGCGCTGACCGGTGTCGGAGCCGCCATGGCCGCGGGCAGCCAGAAATGGAACGGCACGAGCGCCGACTTGGTGATCGCGCCCACCAGCACCAGCACGATCGCCACGTCGATCACGGTGCCTCGGGCCACGAGAGCGTCGGCGTCGGCGAGAACCTCGGAGATCCTGTAGGTACCCGCCTCCTGGCCGATCATCACGAGGCCGACCAGCATGGCGAGGCCACCGAAGGTGGTGACGATCAGCGCCTGGAGGGCGGAGCGGCGAGCCGAGAGACGATGCCGTGAGTAACCGATGAGCAGATAGGACAGGATCGTGGTGAGTTCCCAGAAGATGAACATCAGGATCAGGTCATCGGCGAGGACCAGGCCGAACATCGCTGCAGCGAAGGCCAGCAGCTGCGCACCGAAGGCACCGATGCCGGGATCGTCGTCCTTGAAGTACCGGGCACAGTAGAAGAGGACCAGCGCCCCCACACCGAGGATCAGGATGCAGAGGACGGCGGCCAGGGAGTCGAGCCGGAACGCGAGCGCGAGCTGCAGCTCGGGGATCCACGGGATCGTGACCGACGGCGGTGCACCCGGTTGGCCCTCGAGGGCCGATTGATCGGCGGCGAGGACCTGCGGCAGCTGGGTCAGGAGCCAGGCGGAACCGGCGGCCGGTGCGGCGGCGAGGACGAAGAAGGCCGATCTTCCGAGCCTCGGGAACAGCAGGGGCGCTACTAGTGCGAGCGCGAACATCGCTAGCAGCACGGTGAGCATGGGGGGAGTCTCGATCTTCCGCTGGGGGCCGGTCGGGCTCTTGCCAGTCTATCGGTGGAATTAGTTCAAGATTTCACCGAATGTTCGATCGGGAGCCCGTTCCCGGAGGCCGCGTCGAGGCGTGACGGACGTCATACGGCGTTAGCATTCAGCGTATGAGTACGCACCAGCGGGCCTCGCACACCGCGGACCCCTTCCCTTCCCGGCCCTCCGGATCCGGGCGCCTCCTGAGCAAGCCCGTTCTCGCCTGGGCCTCGTGGGACTGGGGATCAGCGGCGTTCAATGCCGTCATGACCACCTTCGTGTTCACGGTCTACCTGACCTCGGACGCTTTCGGCGGCGAGGAACGGGCGTCGCAGGCGCTCGGGTGGGGACTCGCAGCCGCCGGCCTGCTGATCGCGCTGCTCGCACCCGTCACCGGCCAGCGCTCCGACAACGGAGGGCGCAGGAAGCTCTGGCTCGGGGTGAACAGCCTTCTGGTGGCGATCCTCACGGGCCTCTGCTTCTTCGTCTTCCCCAGCCCGGAGATGCTGTTCGTCGGTGTGGCACTGATCGCCGTGGCCAACATCTTCTTCGAGTTCGCCAATGTCAACTACAACGCCATGCTCACCCAGATCTCCACGCCGTCGACCATCGGCCGGGTCAGCGGGTTCGGGTGGGCCATGGGCTACGTGGGTGGCATCGTGGCGCTCCTCGTGGTCCTCGTGGCGTTCGTCGAGCCGGTGGTCGACTGGCCCGGTGCCTCGAGCGAGAACGGCCTGAACATCCGCCTGGTGGCTGTCTTCTCCGCCCTGTGGTTCGCGGCCTTCGCCCTCCCGGTGATGTTCGCGGTGCCGGAGGTGCCTCGGCGTCCGGGTGCGGCCCGCCTGGGTCTCCTCGCCTCCTACGCACGCCTCCTGCATCGGGTGCGGACGATCTACCGGGAGAGCCCCCACACCATCTACTTCCTGCTCTCGAGTGCCATCTTCCGTGACGGACTGGCCGCCGTGTTCACCTTCGGCGGCATCCTGGCCGCGGGCGCCTTCGGGTTCTCGACGAGCCAGGTGATCGTCTTCGCCATCGCGGCGAACGTGATCGCGGCACTCGGCGCGGTGATCGGCGGCTTCCTCGATGACCGGATCGGTCCCAAGCGCGTGATCATCGGTGCACTTGCCGGACTGCTCGTGGCCGGGACCTCGATCCTTCTCCTCGGTACGGGATCCCACGAGTTCTTCGGGAGGGAATGGACGTCCGACACCACGTTCTGGGTCTTCGGGCTCCTGCTGACCCTGTTCGTGGGACCGGCCCAGGCATCGTCGCGGGCGTACCTCGCGCGCCTCTCGACCCCGGGCAACGAGGGCGAGCTGTTCGGGCTCTACGCGACCACGGGGAGAGCGGTGAGCTTCCTCTCCCCCGCGCTCTTCGCCCTGTGCATCACCATTTTCGGCACACAACTGGCCGGCGTCATCGGTATCCTCGCGGTGCTGCTCCTGGGCCTCCTGGCGTTGCTACCGGTCCGCCCACCCGCCATGACGGACCGCCGCACCCCGGCGGCCGGGAGCTGACGCGCGGCGGACCTGCGCCGGCTGCCGGGTCCGGCTGCTCCCGGTCAGATGACCGTCCGGTGGAAATTGAGGTGGCTCCTCGACGCCGTGGGCCCGCGCTGGCCCTGGTACCGGTTGCCGTACTCCCCTGAACCGTAGGGGTGCTCCGCCGGGGAGGTCAGTTTGAAGAAGCACAGCTGGCCGATCTTCGACCCCGGCCACAGCTTGATCGGCAGGGTTGCCATGTTGGACAGCTCGAGCGTGACGTGGCCCGAGAACCCGGGATCGATGAATCCCGCGGTGGAGTGGGTCAGCAATCCCAGGCGGCCCAGCGAGGACTTGCCCTCCAGCCGTGCCGCGATGTCGTCGGGGAGCGTGACGGTCTCGTAGGTGGACCCGAGGACGAACTCGCCGGGGTGCAGGATGAAGGGCTCGTCGGGCGCTACCTCGACGAGGCGCGTGAGGTCCGGCTGGTCCTCCGACGGGTCGATGTGCGCGTACTTGTGATTGTCGAAGAGCCGGAAGTAGCGATCGATGCGGACATCGATGCTGGAGGGCTGCACCATCGTGGGATCGTGCGGGTCGAGGACGATCCGCTGGGCGGCCAGTTCTGCTCGGATGTCGCGGTCTGAGATCAGCACCGTCCAAAACTACCAGCCGCCCTCCACCGTCCCGAGCCCGGATGTCGGAACGCGGGGCTACCGTTGAACCATCCTGAGGAGGTCCACCGTGCACCGGATCCACTGCAACATCGTCCCCCCACACCTGCTCACGCGCCTGGCAGCCCTGGAGGACACGGGGACCTTCCGTGCAGCCCGGTCAGCGCAGCACGCGCTGCTGGAGCTGGACCCCCTCGTGCGAAGGCGCTCGGCGGCATTGCGGGCACCGGCCCGCCACGCACTGCCCGTCGCCGCCTCACTGGTCCGGCGGATCCACGACGCCGAGGGCCGCGAGGAGCTCCCGGGCCTCCTCGTCCGCGCGGAGGGTGCACCCTCCGCGCAGGACGTCGCCGCTGATGAGGCCTACGACGGTCTTGGATCCACCTACCGGCTGTTCTGCGAGGAGTACGGGCACTCCTCGATCGACGGCGCGGGGCTCCCGCTCGAGGCGACGGTGCACTACGGCACCGACTACGACAATGCCTTCTGGGACGGCGAGCGCATGGTCTTCGGGGACGGCGACGGTGAGGTCTTCCAGCGTTTCACGGCGTCCCTGACCGTGATCGGCCACGAGCTCACCCACGGTTTCACGCAGTACACCACGAACCTCGAGTACCAGGGACAGTCGGGCGCACTGAACGAATCGTTGTCGGACGTGTTCGGCGTCCTCGTGGAGCAGCGCGAGCTCGGCCAGGACGCCGGCGAGGCGGCCTGGCTGGTGGGTGCCGGGATCTTCACGCCCGCGGTGCAGGGACGTGCCCTCCGTTCGCTCGCGGCTCCTGGTACCGCCTACGACGACGAACTCCTCGGCAAGGATCCCCAGCCCGCCACGATGGCGGACTACGTGGAGACCACCTCGGACAACGGCGGGGTCCACATCAACTCGGGCATCCCGAACCACGCGTTCTACCTCGCTGCCACCACCCTCGGCGGGAAGGCATGGAACGGCGTGGGCCGGATCTGGTACGACGCCGTCAAGGGTGGCCGCATCCCGCCGGACTGCGACTTCCCGGCCTTCGCCCGGGCCACCTGCCGTGCCGCGGCGGAGCGCTTCGGGACGGACAGCGCCGAGGCGGCGGCCGTGGACGATGCCTGGTCGCAGGTTGGGGTAGTGCCGTGAGGATCGAGGTCACGCGCTCCGGCGGCTTCGCCGGGATCACCCGCGCGTGGACACTCGAGGTCAGCAGTGCCGAGGCCGAACAGCGCTGGCTGCCCCTCGCCGAGGCGGAGGCCGGGGGCGAGCGGCAGGGCTCCGCCCCGGGCCCGGGCAATGGTGGGCACCGTGACCGTTTCACCTATCGGATCAGCGTGGGCTACGTGGAAGTACAGCTTCCGGAAAGCCGGCTGCAGGATCCCTGGCGGGAGCTGGTCGAGCGGGCACGGGCCGCGTCGGAGCGGGCAACCGAGCCACCCGACACCGGTCAGGGGACGTCCGGGCAGGGGACCTCCGGGCAGGGCGGGCCGCGGAAGCCGCCGGAACTGTTGTAAGGTGATGGAGCGGTTCAACCACCGTGCGGGCGTAGCTCAATGGTAGAGCGCTAGCTTCCCAAGCTCGATACGCGGGTTCGATTCCCGTCGCCCGCTCCCAGCCTCCTCGTCGACATCCCTCAGGGAACCGGTGTGCCCGAGAACACCCCGTGTCCGGCGTCCCGTCGGGGGTATCGGCAGTATCCTTGAGGCGATGAATCGCACAATGTTCAAGTCGAAGATCCACCGTGCCACGGTCACCCACGCCAATCTGCACTACGTCGGATCCGTGACCGTCGACCTCGACCTCCTGGAGGCCGCGGACATCCTTCCCGGCGAACTCGTCTCGATCGTCGATGTCACCAACGGTGCCCGCCTCGAGACGTACACCATCGCCGGTGAGCGAGGATCCGGCGTGCTGGGTATCAACGGTGCCGCAGCGCACCTCGTGCAGCGGGGGGATCTGGTCATCCTCATCACCTACGCACAGCTCACCGACGCCGAGGCACGCACCTTCGTCCCCGCCGTCGTCCACGTCGATGCGGAGAACCGGATCGTCGAGCTCGGCTCCGACCCGGCCCGAGCTGTCACCGCGGACGTGGAGCGACCGCCCTTCGCCCTGGACAACTCGGCCCTTCCCGCCTGAGTCCTCCTCCGCACACCCTTCCTCCCCCACGTCCTTCATCCGATGCGCGTTCGTCAGCAGCCTGTCTAGCGGTTTGGCCCGGCAGGGCATAGGGTCAAAAATGCAAGCTCGCTCAGGCTGACGACCGCACCGGACCGTCAGCTCGCCTGTCTACGAAGATGTGGAGGCTCGATACGAATGCCGACTAGTCGAAGAACACGCGGTGGGGTGAGGACCCGTCCGGGAGCCGCCGTCCTGGTGGGCCTGGTGGCGGGCACGCTGGTCATGAGCGGGTGCGGCCCGGCCGACTCGGACAACTCCCTGACCTGGTACATCAATCCCGACGACGGCGGTCAGGCCACGATCGCGCAGAAGTGCAGCGACGAGTCCGGCGGACGCTACAGCATCGAGACCTCGCTCCTTCCCAGCGACGCGGCCTCGCAGCGCGAGCAGCTGGCCCGGCGCCTGGCCGCCGGGGACAGCTCCCTGGACATCATGAGCCTGGACCCTCCGTTCATCCCCGAACTGGCAGAGCCTGGCTTCCTGGCGCCGGTTCCCGAGGACCTCGCAGAGCGCGCCACGGAGAACGTCGTGGAGGGCGCCCTCGCCGGAGCCACCTGGAAGGACGAACTGGTCACGGTTCCCTTCTGGGCCAACACCCAGATCCTCTGGTACCGGACCTCCGTGGCGGAGGCCGCCGGTCTCGACATGACGCAGCCCGTCACCTGGGACCAGATCATGGAGGCCGCGCAGAGCCAGGACAAGGCACTCGGCGTCCAGGGGGCGCAGGCGGAATCCATGACGGTATGGGTGAACGCCCTGGTGGAATCGGCGGGCGGCTCGATCATCGTGGATCCGGAAGCGACGGCGGACGAGGTCGAGCTCGGTCTGGACTCGGAGGCCGGGACCGAGGCCGCGCGGATCATCTCCACGATCGGCAGGGAGGGTCTCGGTGGGCCGGCTCTTCCCACACAGAACGAGAACGCCTCGCTCATCGGCTTCCAGGGGGACTCCGGCTCCTTCATGGTGAATTATCCGTTCGTATGGCCGGCGACCTCCGGTGCCGTCGAGGCCGGCACCCTGGACCAGGCCGTTCTCGACGACATCGGTTGGGCCGTGTTCCCGCGGGTGATCGAGGACCAGGAGTCCGCGCCTCCGCTCGGTGGCATCAACCTCGGTGTCGGCGCGGAGAGTGACAACCAGGAGCTGGCCTACGAGGCGATCGAGTGCATCGTCTCGGTCGAGAACCAGGCCGAGTACTTCGTGACCAACGGCAATCCGCCCTCCAACACGGAGGCCTACGAGGACCCTCGGATCGAGGAGTCGTTCCCCATGGCAGTGACCATCAGGGATTCCCTCCAGATCGCGGCGCCCCGCCCGCAGACCCCGTTCTACAACGAGGTCTCCACGGGCATCCAGCAGTCGTGGGCACCGCCATCCGCCGTCGACCCGGACACCACACCGGGGTCGTCGAGCACCTTCATCACCCAGGTACTCAGAGGGGAGAGACTCCTGTGACCTCCGCAATTCCCGCCAGGACGACGACGGCGTCGTCCGCCGAGCCCGGGCCGCATCTCGACAGGGACAAGGGCAAGGACAAGTCCAAGAAGGCACCGAAGCAGTACAGCGAGCGCGCCCGGGCCGAACGACGGCTCGGCTGGATCCTCGCCGGGCCGGCCTTCGCGGTCATGCTGCTCGTCACGCTGTACCCGATCCTGCAGGCGACCTACGAATCACTCTTCCGCTTCAGGCTCACGGCCCCGGACGAACGGGAGTTCATCGGCCTCGGCAACTACGCCGTGATCCTCAGCGACGAGGTCTGGTGGTCGGGCCTGTGGACCACGGTGCTCATCACCGTGGTGACCGTGATCGTGGAGCTGATACTCGGATTCGCCCTCGCACTCGTGATGCACAAGGCCCTCAAATCGGTGCGCGGGCTCCTGCGCACCGCGATCCTGGTGCCGTACGGGATCATCACCGTGGTGTCCGCCTTCGCCTGGTTCTACGCCTTCGACATCAACTCCGGGTACATCAACAACTGGTTCAGCTGGGTACCCGGGATCGACGAGAACCTGAACTGGTTCGCCCAGGGATCCACGGCCCTCTTCGTGATCATGGCGTCGGAGATCTGGAAGACCACACCCTTCATCTCGCTGCTCCTCCTCGCCGGGCTGGCCCAGGTGCCGGACGAACTGAGTGAGGCGGCGAAGGTGGACGGTGCCACCTGGTGGGAGCAGATGCGCAAGGTGATCATCCCCAACATGAAGGCGGCCATCATGGTCGCCGTCCTCTTCCGGGCGCTGGACGCCTTCCGGATCTTCGACAACGTGTTCATCATGACCAACGGTGCATACGGCACGGAGGTGCTGTCCCTGCTCGCCTATCGGCAATCGATCAGCAGACTCGAGATCGGGCTCGGATCGGCGGTCTCGGTGCTCCTGTTCATCTGCGTCCTCCTGATCTGCTTCGTGGCGATCAAACTCTTCAAGGTGGATCTCGCCGGATCACAGGGAGGAAAGTGATGACGAACCTCACCACCAAGGCCAAGCTGCTCTGGGCCCTCGTGACGGTCCTCGTGCTCGTCTACGCGCTCTTCCCCGTCGTCTCGATCCTCGCGACCTCCTTCAAGACGCCGAGCGATCTCACGAGCGGCACGTTCCTGCCCTCGTCGGGCACGGCCACCACGAGTAACTACGAGCAGATCCTGGTCGGGGACGCCCAGGGCCTGTTCCTCTCGGCCCTGCGCAACTCGATCGGCATCACGCTGATCGCGACGTTCATCGCCGTCGTCCTGGCCACGCTGTGTGCCTATGCGATAGCGCGCCTGGACTTCCCGGGCAAGAAGCTGGTGCTCACCACGGCACTCGCCGTCTCGATCTTCCCGGTCATCTCGATCGTCACGCCGCTGTTCAACCTCTGGCGCACCATCGGCCTGTACGACACGTGGCTGGGCCTGATCATCCCGTACCTCTCCCTGACCCTCCCGATCTCCATCTGGACCCTTGCCGCATTCTTCCGGCAGATACCGTGGGAGCTCGAGCAGGCGGCCCAGGTGGACGGCGCGACCACCTGGCAGGCCTTCCGGAAGGCGATCGTCCCGCTGGCGGCGCCGGGTGTCTTCACGACGGCGATCATCGCGTTCTTCATCGCGTGGAACGACTTCGTCTACGGAATCTCGCTCACGTCCACGGAAGCGGCGCGGCCCGTGCCCGCGGCGCTCGCCTTCTTCACCGGTGCCTCGCAGTTCGAGGCTCCCACGGGTGCCATCTCGGCGGCGGCGATCATCGTCACCATCCCGATCGTCCTCCTCGTACTGCTCTTCCAACGCCAGATCGTTTCAGGCCTGACCTCGGGCGCCGTCAAGGGGTAACTCCCCCGGACCAAGAAAAGGATTCGCACCATGGCTTCAATCACCCTCAATAATCTGGTCAAGAAGTACGGCGACGGGTTCCCCGCCGTGAACGACATCAGCATCGAGATCGCCGACGGCGAGTTCATCATCCTGGTGGGCCCGTCGGGCTGCGGTAAGTCCACCCTCCTGCGCATGATCGTGGGCCTCGAGGACATCACGGACGGAGACCTGCTCATCGACGGGCAGCGCGTGAACGACAAAGCACCGCGTGATCGCAACCTGGCCATGGTGTTCCAGAACTACGCGCTCTACCCGCACCTGACGGTGTACGAGAACATCGCCTTCCCCCTGCGCCTGGCCAAGGGCAAGCACACGGAGGACCAGGTGAAGAAGCTGGTCACCGACGCCGCGGCGACGCTGGAGCTCACCGACCACCTGCAGCGCAAACCGGCGAACCTCTCCGGTGGGCAGCGTCAGCGCGTCGCGATGGGCCGGGCGATCGTCCGCCAGGCCGACGCCTTCCTGTTCGACGAGCCGCTCTCCAACCTGGACGCGAAGCTCCGGGGTCAGATGCGGTCGGAGATCTCCCAGATGCAGCGTCGGCTCGGTGTCACCTCCATCTACGTGACCCACGACCAGACCGAAGCCATGACGCTCGGTGATCGTGTCGCCGTGCTCAAGAAGGGGGAGTTGCAGCAGATCGCATCCCCGCGCGAGCTGTACGAGCAGCCCGTCAACCTGTTCGTGGCCGGTTTCATCGGCTCACCGTCCATGAACTTCCTCCCGGCCACCATCGAGGGGAACGTCCTGAAGACGGCCCTCGGTGACCTCAGGATCCCCGAGGAGAAGGTCCGGAAGGCCGCGGACAAGAAGGTCGTCCTCGTGGGAGTACGGCCCGAGTTCTTCGAGGACGCGAAACTCGTGGAGGACCACAAGCGCTCCAACGGTTCCACGTTCATGGCCACCCTGACGCACACCGAGTGGCTCGGCAACGAGCAGTACGGCTACATCGACTTCGACCCGGCACCCGAGATGCGTGAACTGCTGGACAGCCTCGCACGGGACATGGACGCCGACGAACTGCGCCCACAGGTGGTGGTGACGCTCGATGCCGCCAGCCGCATCCGCGGCGGACGCGAGGCCGAGATCTGGTTGGACACGCGGAAGCTGCACCTCTTCGACGCCGAGACCGGTGACAATCTCACCCGCGACGCAGAAGCGGGTGCTGAACTGACGCGGGAGGCGAACGAGGAACGGGCCGAGGAGATCGAGAATGCCCAGCGGACCGACTCCGGGGCCGGCCTCGGTGGGAGCGGTCAGCCCAACGGCGGCTCAGCCGGCCCGGCGGACTCCGGCACGGCGCGCACCGGAGGATCGACGGCCGCCGGTGGGCGGCACGCCGCCGGCTGAACCGGTCACCGCTGCCGCATCCCCGGCAGCAGTCGCACCATCAGCCACGGCCGCAGCTCACGGACAGGACCGGGACCGAAGGGTGCCGGTCCTGCTGTGTAGTCTGGCCCTATGGTCGAACACGAGGGCTCCGGGCAGATCACGGACCGCCGTCGGCGACCCCCAAGGGCCCACGACCATTCCCGGAGCGGCACTCCAGGGTGGACGCTGCGTCCGGGCCCGGCCCTCCGGCTGCCGCCGGCGATACTGGACCGACACGGCCCGGTCGCCGGTGACGGCGACGGGATCGACTCCGAGGGCCGGCGCTGATGGTCCTGATCGAGATCGCGGGTTCCACTCTCACCGCAGTGGGGCTGGTGTTGCTCGTCGCCGCCCTCGGCATCCGCCTCGCCCACGGTTCCTGGTCGGAGACCCAGGCCGTGACGTTCGACCACAGGGGGCATCCCTACCTCCGCTGGCATGATCACCGCTACCGCATCGTCGAGGCCCTCTGGTCCAGCGGGTTCCGCCGGCGGCGTACCCCACAGCCTCCGCCGCTCGGTCCGGGTACGGACGTGACCATCTTCTACCGGGCGCGCGATCCGGAGCAGTGGTCGCTCCAGCAGCCCTACCGGGCTACCCGGCTCACCGCAGGCATAGGACTCGGGTGCGCCGTGGTGGGGACCCTGGTGGGGTTCCTGCCCTTTTGATCGCGGCAAGCCGGTAACGTTGCAGCGTGTCCACCACCCCCGCCCTCAAGGTCGCAGCAGTCTGGCTGCTGGCGCTCCTGCTCCTCGGTGCGGGTTTCGTCACCGCCGTGACCGTCCTCAACGGGCGGCTCTACAGCCCGGAGCACCAGGTGGGCCTGTACCTGGATGCGCTGCGTGACGGTGACGGCGGAAAGGCCCTCGGGCTGCTCAATGCCACGGTGCCCGAGAATGCCAATCCTGCCCTGCTCGATGGCGACGCGCTCCGCAGTGCGGCCGATCCGCTCGAGGACGTGCAGGTGGAAGAGGCCCGCGACACCGCGGACGATCGCGTCGAGGTACCCGTGACCTATCTGCTGGCGGGCTCGGAGCACACCACGGTGTTCCCGCTCCGACGCATCGACAGGGAGTGGGGGTTCTTCAACGTGTGGCAGTTCGAGGAGACGGTGCTGCCCATCACCGAGGTGTCCGTGGTGAACGGCGTCGGTGCCACCGTGAACGGGATCACGGTGGGCTTGCCGGGAGGCGCCGCCCCGCTGGCCACCTTCTATCCCACGGTCGTCGAGGCGGAGTACACCGAGGAGTTCTTCGCGGCCCCTGCACAGCAGACCGCCGTCGTCGACCGCACCTCACCTCCGCCGCCTCTGGCCCTGGCCACGGAGGCCACGCCGCAGCTCACGCAGGTGGTCGAGGACCAGCTCCGCGCCTTCCTCGACGACTGCGCGAACCAGACGGTCTTCCAACCCACGAACTGCCCGTTCAACTATCCGACCACCGAGCGGCTGGCCGGCAGCATCGAGTGGTCCGTCGAGGAGTATCCGACGGCCTCCATCACGGCCGCGGACGGAAGCTGGTCACTCGCTCCGCTGAAGGGGGTGGCACGGCTCGACACCGAACTTCAGGACTACTTCTCCGGCGCGATCCGCTCGGTGTCGGAACCCGTACCGTTCGAGTTCGGGGCCGATCTCCTCGTGACGGAGGATGCCGTCACCGTCACGCCCGTCGTCCGTTACTGACTCGCTACGGCCCGGCGGGGTGCACGCGGCCCTGTCACGGGATCAGGTTGTCCGCACGGTACCGGTCGAAGAGGGCCGTGAAGGCCTCCGGGGTGCGCCGATAGCCCGTGAATCCGGCAGCCCTGCTCTTCCCCATGTCGGTGACCACCTCGATGTCCCGGCCGAGATCGCCATCGGTGTGCCACCAGGATGCCATCCGGTCCAGCCGGGGTTCGGCGAGTCCGTGGCGCTCCGCCAGGGTTCGCCACTGGTCCTCGCGCCCGGTCATCGCCTGTTCGAGGGGC
This sequence comes from Arthrobacter sp., assembly GCA_030146405.1. Classification (GTDB taxonomy): domain Bacteria; phylum Actinomycetota; class Actinomycetes; order Actinomycetales; family Micrococcaceae; genus Arthrobacter_D. Next base: position 6,458 of record JASLBS010000005.1, on the reverse strand, counting down.
CGCGGGGCGTGCTCGTAGCCCTCCCACTCCAGACCGAAGTAGGCGGCGAGCCTGGGCCACATCCAACGCCACCGGAAGACGTCGCCGTTGACGATGTTGAACGCCTCGTCGGCCGCCCCCGGGGTCACCGATGCCCAGAGCATGTGCTCCGCGAGGAGTCCGGCGTCGGTCATGTCCGTCAGTCCGTTCCACTGGGTCTCCGACCCGGGGAAGACGAACGGCTCACCGGTCTCCCGGCAGAGGGCGGCCTGGGTGGCGAGGGTGAGCCCGATGTTCATGGCGTTCCCCACGGCGTGACCGATCACGGTGTGCGCGCGGTGCACGGACCAGGTGAACCCCTGCTCTGCCGCCGCGGCGAAGAGCTCGTCCTCCTGCGCGTAGTAGAAGTTCCGGACGGGCAGTCGCGGTTCCTCCTCGTGGAACGGCGTGTCCGCCATCTCACCGGCAGCATAGGCCTCGAACGGACCGAGGTAGTGCTTCAGCCCGGTCATGAGGGCCACATGGGCCACATCCTTGCCCTTGAGGGCAAGGAGCAGATCGCGCAGCATACCGGCGTTCACCTCGATGTTCTCCTCCTCGGTGTCGCGGCGCGACCAGGCGGTGAAGAACACATGGGTGGGGTCCTCCTGGGCGAGGACGGCGGTCAGGGACTCCACCGAGGTCAGATCCGCGGACAACCATCGCACGCCCGCGCGCTCCGCACCGGACGTCCGCGAGAGGGCCAGCACCGGCCACCCCTCCATCGTCAGCGTGTCGAGGAGTGCCGAACCGGCGATACCGGTGGCCCCCACCACGAGTGCGGTCCTTCGTCCAGGTGCAGTTTCTGCGTGATCGATGCTCATACCGGCGACAAGAGGGGCAGGGGCGAGGTTATTCCGGGGACACAGCCCGGTCAGCGCTGGAACAGGTGAGGGCACCGGCCGGTGCCCTCACCTGCCCGGACGCGGGAGTACTCAGTCGAGGCCGCGGAGGTCGAGGGTGAGGGTGGTATCCCCGTCGGGGGCGACGGACACCGGGATCCCCCAGTCCTGCTGGTACAGATGGCAGGCCGCGTGGTCGGGGATCTCCCCGCCGGGCTCGCCGTCGCAGGACGCCGCCCGGGCCGTGATGTGCAGAACACCGTCACCGGCGTCCGGGGAGAGCACGAGCTCGCGCGTGAGCCCGGTGGATGTCCCGCCCCCGGACACCAGGAGCGATTCGGGGGACGCACTGATCTTCAGCTGCGTGGGATCACCCCAGCGATCGTCGAGCTTCTGGCCGGTCGGGGCCGTGAAGCGGATCGTCAGGGCCACCGGGCCGGCGGACATCGGCGTCTTGGGCCGCTGCGTCTGCGACGCGCCCTCATCCACCGCGAGTGCCTCCTTGGGCAGCGGGACGCGCACCAGTTGGTGCCGGTTCGCCTCCACCACGATGAGCAGAGGGTCCCCACCCACGGCCACCGGTGTGAGGTCCACCAGGACGTCGGAGGGTTCGGCGAGCCCTCGCAGCAGGGTGGACACCTGCTGGGTGGCCGGATCGTAGCGGCGGACCGCACCGTTGTAGGTGTCGGCGATCGCGAGGGACCCGTCCGGCAGCGCCGCCACTCCGAGGGGGTGCTGCAGGCGCGCCGATCCGGCGTCACCGTCACGGAACCCGAAGTCGAAGAGGCCGGTTCCGACGGCGGTCCCTACCCGGGCCTCCCGCCGTCCCTCGATCTCGATGAAGGTCAGCCGGCGCAGCGCCGAGGTCTCCGAATCGGCGATCCAGAGGGCCCCGTTCGCGTCCTCGGCGAGACCAGAGGACTGCGCGAACCACGCCGCGTCCGCGTCGCCGTCCAGCAGTCCCTCGAGGCCGGTCCCGGCCAGGATCTCGACGGAGTGGGTCCGTGGGTCGTAGCCGAAGATCTGGTGCGTCCCGGCCATCGCGACCACCACCCGCTGCAGCACGGACGAGTACAGGACGTCCCAGGGGGAGGACAGGGAGATGTCCAGTGCATCCGAACCGAGCTGCGTCTCGGTGAGCCGTGGTGCCTCGCTGTCGGCGCCGATCTCGGCGAAGTTCTCCTGGAGGCCGGTCTTGGTGTGGTTCCCGGCGTCGAGCAGTCGCTGCGTCCCGTTCCCGGCGAGCGTGCACACCTCACCCGTGGCGAGGTCCACCCCGCGGAGACGGTGGTTGACGGAGTCGGCGACGACGACGTCGTACCCGACCTCCCCGGCCACGTCCGCGGGAAGCAGCGTGAGGCCCTGCGGTTCGTTGAACTCGGCCTGGTCGGCACCGCCGTCGCGGAAACCCTTGGTGCCCGATCCGATGACGCGGCGCACCGTCACGAGGTCCGCCTCGAGCTCCACCAGCCGGTGGTGGCCCGTGTCGCCGACGAGGAACGTACCGCTGTCAGGCAGAGCGATCACCTTGCCCGGGAACTTGAGGTCGCCTGCGGTGCTCTCGGCAGGGACGTAGGGTCCGTTCCCGCGGTGCAGCGTACCCTTCGCCTCGTGCTCGGCCACGAGCTCCTCCACGAGGGACGTCAGTCCCGCGGCGTGCCCCTCACCGGAGAGGTGGGCCACGATGTACCCCTCGGGGTCGATGACCACGAGCGTGGGCCAGGCGCGCGCCGTGTAGGCCTGCCAGGTGGTGAGCTCGGGGTCATCGAGTACCGGGTGCTGCAGGTCGTATCGCTCGACGGCCGCGGCGAGCGCCACCGGATCCGCCTCGTGCTCGAACTTCGGGGAATGGACGCCCACGGTCACGAGGACGTCCGAGTACTCCTCCTCGAGCGGACGCAGCTCGTCGAGGACGTGCAGGCAGTTGATGCAGCAGAACGTCCAGAAGTCGAGGATGACGATCTTCCCGCGCAGGTCCGCGAGGGACAACTGCTTCCCACCGGTGTTGAGCCAATTACGGCCGGTGAGCTCCGAACCGCGCACGCGGTAGCCGGTGCGCACAGTTGTCTCCGTCATTCGCTTTCTCCTGCCCTATCTCCTGCTGAGGTGGTCCGCCCGGCCGCTTGCTGCCCCGAACGGCGGGGCGCGGTGTCGCGCGCGGCGAGGTTGGCGAACATGCTGTTGTAAGCCGTGAGGTCGGCGTCGTTATTCCGATCCGCCGCGCGGTCCTTCCGCTTCGTCTCCCGTGCGTCGGAGCGTGACCAGGTCACGGCGACACCGATCGCCAGGATCAGGGTGGGCAGTTCGCCGAGGCCCCAGGTCACGGCCCCGCCCACCTGCTGGTCCTCGATCGCCGAGACTCCCCATTCGCGGCCCATGTTGCCGAACCAGGAGGCTTCGAGCAGGGAGGTGGAACCCATCAGTGTCACACCGAAGAACGCATGGAACGCCATGGTGGCGAAGAGGAGGAGGATCCGCAGGGGGTAGGGCGCACGGAACGGCACCGGGTCCGAGCCGATCATCGAGAGGACGAAGATGTAGCCGGTGATGAGGAAGTGCGTGATCATCAGCTCGTGGCCCACGTGTTCCCGCAGGGCGAACCCGAACAGGGGTGAGTAGTAGAACAGGATGATCGAGGCCACGAAGTTACCGGCCGCGAAGAGCGGATGCGTGATGATGCGCGAGGGAAACGAGTGCACGATCACGAGGATCCACTCCCGCAGGCCCCGTGTACCGTCGCGTCGGGCGCCGAGCGCCTTGAGTGCGAGTGTCACGGGTGCGCCGAGGACGAGGAAGAGCGGGACCACCATGGTCAGCGCCATGTGATCCACCATGTGGGCACTGAACAGCACCATGCCGTAGACGGCCGGCGCACCGGAGGTGAAGTAGGTCAGCAGTACCAGCCCGACGACCCAGCTCACGAGCTTCACCACGGACCAGGAATCACCTCGGCGCCGCAGTTTCCACATGCCCAGCACATAGGCGATGCCGAGCGTCAGCGCCACCGTGATCCACAGCCAGTCCGGCCGCCACTCACTGATCCAACGTCCCAGGGTGGGCTCGGGCGGGAGGTCGTACCCCGTGAGGATGCGCGCCGGGCTCGCCTCGGACGGCAGGGCCTCGGTACGGGGCGGTGCGGTGCGCCCGAGGGCCGCGGCAATACCGGACACGGCGCCCATGATCAGGAGTTCGACCGTGATCAGCTGCCAGAGCACGCGGCGCGCGGACAGCTTCGATTCCGTGGTGCCCCCGGACGCTTCGAGCTGGGGGATGATCCACTGGCGATGCATCCAGCCGATACCGCCCAGCAGCAGGGTGGCGATGGTCTTGACGGTGACCAGCAGGCCCCACTCGGAGCTGAGCTGTGCGAGGTCGGTGATCCGCAGGCTCGCGTTCACCACACCCGAGCCGACCACCAGGAAGAAGGCGAATCCGGCGAGCGACGAGAAGCGCTTGAGGACCGGCAGCGCCTGCTCGCCGAGCTTCCCGCCCACCACGGCCACGGCGATGATGCCGCCCACCCACAGGCACACCCCCACGAGGTGCAGGGCGATCGAATTGACCGCCGCGTTGTGGTCGTCCCCGCTGGCCGAGTGGCCGATCAGCGCCATGGGGAGCAGGTTCAGGAGCGCCAGGACGAGGGTGAGCGCCAGTCCGGTCTGCGAGCGGACACCGAACAGGACCGTGGCGAGGACGGCGGAGACGATCGAGGTCACCAGCCAGGCCCGCCCCGTGGAGAAATCGGTGAGGAAAGCCGCGAGCCCCTGGGTGTAGGTGGGGTCGGTGCTCAGTGGCAGGCCTGCGGCATCCGAGTAGGTGAACACCATGACGCCGAGCGCCCCGAGGGTCCAGAGAACGGCGGAGACCGCGGCGAGGAGCAGTATGCGGGAGAAGGCGGGGTGTTCCGCCGCGTTCTCCTTGGGCTTGCGTCCCGGCGCACCGACCTTCCGCGGGAGCATGACCACCGCGAAGACGAGGGCACCGATGGTCGCGGCAGCCGCCGTGTTGTTCAGCGCTTTCGCGGTCGGAAGCCCCCACCGGGTGAGGGCGCCGGGATCACCGAGTTGACGTGCGGCGGCGGCACCGGAATAGAACAGTGCCACCACGAGGGCAGCGAAGGCCAGAACACCGGCGAGGATCAACCAGCCGGTGGCAATGCCCCTATCACTGGAGACGCCGGCGAGCGTCTCGCGCGGTTGCTTCGCTGTAGTCGACACATACACCATTCTCTACCCGCAGTAGAAATAGGGCGAATTCACCGGAGCCGGCGTGGAGGGCCTGGACGCCTTAACCACGAAGGACCGTTGCCGGAGGGGCAACGGTCCTTCGATGGAGAAACTACTTGGCGGAAGCCTTGAGCTTCGACCCGGCGGTCAGCTTCACGCTGTGGCCTGCGGCGATCTGGATGGTCTCACCGGTCTGGGGGTTGCGGCCGGTGCGCGCTGCGCGGCTGGTGCGCTCGACGGCGAGCCACCCCGGGATGGTGATTTTCTCATCCTTGGCGATGGACTCGGCGAAGACGTCGAACAGTGCATCGAGGACACTGTTCACAGCAGCCTGGCTGGTGTCAGCCTTCGTGGCTACTTCGGCAACAAGTTCACTACGGTTTTTAGCCAATTTAGGTCCTCCTGGACGTTGCTCTTGGGATCGAGCTTCTCACGGTATTCGAAAAGCCTCTGATCGAAAACCTACCAGCTTGGGCGGGCTCTCCCGCGTGTTGACGGGCCTTTACACCTGAAACACGGCCTGTTCGAGCCTGCCGGGCCCCCGGTCGGTGACGTCCGACACCCGGAAACGGAGAAGCCGGCAACCCGAGGGTTACCGGCTTCTCCGTTCACCGACCGATGCGGTGAAGAACACCTGCGAGGCGATCAGCCCCGCGAGCGTGCTACCAGCTGGACTTCGTCACGCCGGGCAGCTCGCCCCGGTGTGCCATGTCACGGAAGCGGACACGCGAGATCCCGAACTTCTGGAGGGTACCGCGGGGGCGCCCGTCGATCTGGTCGCGGTTGCGCAGGCGCACCGGCGAGGCGTTGCGGGGAAGCTTCTGCAGGCCGAGGCGTGCTGCTTCGCGTGCTTCGTCGGTGGCGTTCTCGTCGACGAGGGTCTTCTTGAGCTCGAGGCGCTTGGCCGCGTAGCGCTCCACGATGACCTTGCGCTGCTCGTTACGAGCAATCTTTGACTTCTTGGCCATGTCTAGCGCTCCTCTCGGAATTCGACGTGCTTGCGGATCTTGGGGTCGTACTTCATCAGGACCATGCGGTCCGGATCGTTACGACGGTTCTTGCGCGTCACGTAGGTGTAGCCCGTACCAGCGGTGGACTTCAGCTTGATGATCGGACGTACGTCCTTGTCCTTTGCCATTAGAGCTTCACTCCCCTCGCGAGGATGGATGCCACGACAGCATCGATGCCACGGACGTCGATCGTCTTGATACCGCGGGCGGAAACCTGCAGTGTCACGTTGCGGCGCAGGGAAGGCACGTAGTAGCGCTTCTTCTGAATGTTGGGGTCGAACCGGCGCTTGTTGCGGCGGTGCGAGTGCGAAATGCTGTGTCCAAAGCCGGGCTCGGCTCCGGTCACTTGGCAGTGGGCTGCC
>JASLBS010000276.1 GCA_030146405.1 Arthrobacter sp. | reverse complement strand
TCGTCGATACCGACGGCTCCCGCGAGGATCCGGCCGTCGTCGGTGATCAGGACGGAGACGAGCGAGGTCTGCAGTGCGCGGCCGCCCTCCACCTCGACGAGTGCCTGGTCGAGCAGGGCCTGCGCCCCGGCGACCTCCTGCGGGTCCATGCCGGGCTTGATGTCCAGAATCGAATCCATGCCCGCCGGAGCGGTACCGGTGGCGATTCCGCCCAACCCGGCGGTGCCCGCCGGGAGCTCCACCACGGAACTCCATCCGGACCCGAGTACGGTGGGCCGTTCCTGGAGGTGCTTCACCGTCTTCTCCCCCGAGGCACCCTCGTCCAAGGTCCTCGTCTCGTCGGGCGTGGGGGCCTCGGTGACGGTCGCCGTTGCCGGCGGCGTGAAGTCGAAGATCGCAGCATCGGGTGCGTCGAAGTCCACCGAGCTGAAGCCGGCGGTGAAGGCCGCGGTGTCCTGGTTCTTCGCCTGCACGGTGAGACCGAGCGGTACGCCGTTCTCGGCGTCGACGGCCACGGTGATGGAACCGATGAGCGTGGCGGGGTCCTCAGGCGTCAACCGGAGTTCGTAGGCATCGCGCCCGGCCACCCGGCCCGTGCCACCGACGGTCACCTCCGTGACGGGGTCGATCTGGGCGAGGAGGGTCCGGGTGAGATCGGCCGGGGTGCGGGGCATCTCGGCCAGCTCGGGGTGCTCGGCTGCCCCGGCACGCAGCTTCGCCTCCAGCTCGGCCCGTGCAGCGGCGCGGTCGGGCAGCTCCGCATGGATGGCCTCATTGGCGCTGGAGTTGTAGAACCAGAGATGCTGCCCGTTCACCACGACATCGCGCTGGGCCAGCTGGTCGAGGACCTGGATGCGTGCGTGCTCGGGGCCGTCGACGTACACCCGCGCCGTATGCGATCCGGTGAGCAGCTCCAGTGCCGCGGACGTGGGATCGGACGGGCTAGTGCCACCCGGAGGAGTGGCGAGACCCTGGATGTCCGGGAGCCCGAGGTCCGAGGACTGCTCCACGGTGCCCGAGTACGAGTCCTCCGAGGTGGCAGCGACGAACTCCAGGAGCTCCTGCGCGGTCCGGGCAGGAAGCTCCGGTCGAGCCTCCGCGGCGGCTGAGCCGGTGAACGTCACGGCGGCGATGACCACCGGGGCGATGCCGGCGGGAAGCCAGTGCCAGTTCTTGTTCATGAGTGAGCCTTCCGAGCGATGGGGTGCTCCCTGTGCTGCACACGGTACACCTGGGGGCCGACCGTTTTTCAGGAGTGTCTTCCTCCTCCAACGGTCGGGCGCAGTTCCTCGTGCCCGCTGCGTCCGGTATCGTCCGGTCCCCGGACGGCTGGCACGGGACGAAGTGCTAAGCGTACTGTCGATCAAGTGCCCGGCCGGGTACGCCCATCCATGAAGGAGAAGGACGATGACCGATCTGCGTGCCATGCTCGAGGCATCCCCTCGAAATTCCGGCGGCCTCCCCGAACAACTACTGGTCGACTGCATCGAGGCCTGCACGGACTGCGTCGGCATCTGCAGCCTCTGCGCCGACGCCTGCCTCGCCGAGGACATGGTGGCGGATCTACGCCACTGCATCCGGACGAACCTCGACTGCGCGGACATCTGCTCCGCCACCGCGCAGGTGCTCTCCCGCCCCATCGGTGGTGATCGGAACATCCTCCGGGCGCTGCTCGAGGCCTGCCGGGCCGCGTGCAGGGCCTGCGGGGACGAGTGCTCGGACCACGCGTCGATGCACGAGCACTGCCGCATCTGCGCAGAGGCCTGCCGTCGGTGCGAGCAGGCCTGTGACGCGCTGCTCGCGGCACTCGACCAGGAGTAGCCGGTATGTGGTTCGACTCCTGGGCGGACATCCTCCGCGTACTCATCGTGGGCACGGTGTCCTACGCCACCCTCGTGGCGGTGCTGAGGCTCTCCGGCAAACGTACGCTCAGCCAGCTCAACGCCTTCGACTTCATCGTCACGGTGGCCCTCGGCTCGACGCTCGCGACGATCCTGCTGAGCTCCGACGTCGCCTACCTCGAAGGGTTCGCCGCGCTCGTCCTCCTGGCGGGCCTGCAGCTCGGGATGGCGTGGATCTCCGCCCGCTGGCCCGGGGCGCGCAAAGCCATCACGGCCAGTCCCACAGCGCTCCTCGTGGACGGGCAGCTGCAGCGCGAAGCGCTGAAGAGCAATCGGTTGACCGAGTCCGAGGTCCTGCAGGCGGTCCGCAACACCGGGTCCGGTGACCTCTCGGACGTCGCCGCGGTCGTTCTGGAGACCAACGGCAAGCTCAGCGTCATCCCCCGGAGCAAGCTGGGGAACGCCTCGGCCCTGAAGGGTATCGACGGTTTCCGGGACGCACCTTCGTGACCGGGAGCACGACCACGGAGGAGCGGGAGACCGGATTCCTCCACGCCGAGGGCATCGCGGCCAGGCTCGACAAGCCCATGGGCGTGCTCGGCATCATCTTCCTCTTCGTGGTGCTGGGTCAACTCCTCGCCACGGAACCCCGCCTCGCGGGAACCTTCACCGTGCTGGGCTGGATCTTCTGGGCCGTGTTCGTCTCGGAGTTCCTCCTCCGTGCGTACATCGCCCGCTTCAGCGGTGCGTTCTGGGCGAAGAACACCCAGCCCAGCACGGTGAAGGTTCCCACGAGCCGGGGTTCCGTGGCGAGGAGTTGCCCCAGCACCACGAAGAGGAAGATGATCCCGAGCACGCCCATGGGTTTGT
>JASLBS010000202.1 GCA_030146405.1 Arthrobacter sp. | reverse complement strand
GAAGATCGCCGTGCCCGCGCGGAACGGCAGCGAGTGCGCCCTGCCGGTGGAGTGCGAGACCGGGCCGCCGACGTGCATTCCCATCAGCTCGGGCGGGACGACGAGCCCGGTGTACTTCTGATTGACGAGGCGCTCGATCGGGTCGATGCAGTCACTCGTCCAGATCCTGTCCGTACGGGCGAGGATCCCGAGGTCCACGCGGGCGCCACCCGATGCGCAGCTCTCGATCTCGAGCTGCGGGTGACGACGACGCAGTTCGTCGAGCAGGCGGTAGAGCGCCCCGACGTGCCGGTGGACGGCGGCGTGCCCCGTGCGTGCGTCCGCTGCCTCGAGCAGGTCCCGGTTGTGGTCCCACTTGATGTAGGCGATGTCGTTCGACGACAGGATGTCGTCCAGCCGTTCGAGGATGTACGCGTAGGCGTCCGGGTGACCGAGGTTCAGCACCTGCTGCTGGCGCCCCGGCAGCGGTAGCCGGCCTTCGGGTTGCAGGATCCACTCCGGGTGGGCGCGTGCCAGATCGGAATCCGGGTTGACCATCTCCGGCTCGAACCACAGCCCGAACTCCATGCCGAGGCCGCGTACGTGGTCGATGATGGGCGCGAGCCCGTCCGGCCACACCGTCTCGTCCACGTACCAGTCACCCAGACTCGAGGTGTCGTTCCGCCGTCCCCGGAACCAGCCGTCGTCGAGCACGAAGCGTTCCACCCCGAGGGAAGCCGCCCGGTCCGCCAGGGCCAGCAGGCGTGGAAGATCGAGGTCGAAGTAGACTGCTTCCCAGGTATTGAGCGTCACCGGGCGTGGCCGCACCGGATGCACGGGCCTGCTCCGCAGGTACGCGTGGAAGCGCCGCGACAGTTCGTTGAGGCCCTTCCCCCACGAACCGAGGGCTTCGGGCGTGGAGTAGCTCTCCCCCGCGGCCAGCACCACCTCGCGCGGCGCCAGTTCCTCGCCCGCGGCGAGGTACGCGGAACCCGACGGCGTCTTCTCCACGAGGACCTGCTGGTTGCCGCTCCACGCGAGGTGCACGCCCTGGACCATGCCCTCCTCGAAACCGAAGGCCGGCGTCCCCGCGGCGAGCAGTACCGTCGCGTCTGCTCCGGGCCGGCCACGTCGGCTCGTCCGCGCGTACGTTCCGGCCGTGAGTGCATGGCGCTGCGGAGAACGCTCCCTCAGGTGCCGGCCGGTGGTGTCGAGGATCTCCGCGGCGGACGGCAGGAGGGGGAAGAAGACCCTCAGCGCCCGGACCTCGTACTCGTCGCCACCGGTGTTCGTCAGGACGGTCCGCTGGCTGAGGAGACCCTCCGCGGTGAGTGCCAGATGCGCCGTCACGGCGAGGCCGGCGTCGTCGTCGCGGGCCTCGATGAGCACACCGGACGTGTCGCTCCGCAGCACCGCGGCCCCGCCGAAGCGCGGGTAGAGCCGGCTGCCCGCGCGGTCCCCCGTGAGGCCGGGTGTCCCCTGCCACCCCGTCGACTCGAGCGGCAGTACACCCAGGCGCGCCGGCACGTCGATCCCGCCCGAGACCCGCTGCGGTTGCTGCGCCCGGGTCAGGGCAGTGAGCTCCGCAGGACCCAGATCGCCGAGATCGGGGCCCCAGTACGTCAGGGCGGGTAGGCCGTGCGGCTGGGACTCGAGCACCACGCTGGTTCCTCCACGGGACAGGTGGAGGGGTTCGAAGGTCATGATTCTTCTTATCTGTAAGGGGAGGGCGGGCAACAGGGCCGGAGCTATCGGCCCCGGGTATCGCGCCTGAGAAGCCCGAGGATCAGGCAGAGCAACCCGAGGAGGAGCGGGATCAGCGTGTAGAGGGTGTGGTTCCCGCCCACGTAGCTCATCGCGAAGATGTAGATGAAGGTACCCCCGACGAGCAGCCAGCCGAGCACGATCAGGGCACGCCCCTTGTTCGGCGGCGGCAGGGGCGGAAGCCACGACGGCGGCCGGTCGGTCCAGCTCATCGTCCCAGTCTAGATGTCCCTGGCCGGGTACTCTTCCGGTGATCGGGGCTGCAGGTGCACCTTCGGATCCACCCTGGGCAGAACACAACGAAGCGCCCCACCGATGATCGGTGAGGCGCTTCGCTGGAGTGGAGATGGCGGGAATTGAACCCGCGTCCGATGCAGTGTTGTCAGGGCTTCTCCGGGCGCAGTCCGCGTCGGTTTTTCTCGGCTTCAGCCATCGTGCAGACAAGTGGCTGCCAAGCCCAGTTGTATTGAAGTCCCCCCGGTCCCTACAACGAGGACCGAGAGCAGTGGCCCTCTAAATGACGCCAGGATCCGGGGCGAGAGCAAACCCGGGCTGACGGACTAGCTAGGCTGCTTAGGCAGCGAGAGCGAAGTCAGTGCGCTTTTGTTCGGCACTTATTGTTTTACAGGGAGCGTTCGCGAGATAACCCTGTATCCTCGGCCCGCTTCCCCTGTCGCGACTAACATCGTCGAAACCTGTCATCCCCATATGCAGTTATCAAATGATTGCTGCGCTCCCCGGTTCCACCCGGCGAACCCTTCCAGTCTAACGCACCATCGCCGGCACCGGCGCTGCAGGTCTGCGCCGGCAGTGAACGCGACGGGAGGGATCAGGCGCCGAGGTTCTTCTCCCGCATGGCCCGCAGCGCTTCCCTGTTGTCCTGCTTCTCCCGGAGGGTCTGCCGCTTGTCGTAGTCGCGCTTGCCCCTGGCCACCGCGATCTCCACCTTGGCCCGACCGTTGAGGAAGTAGAGCTGAAGGGGCACGAGGGTGAAGCCGGACTCGCGGATCTTCTGTGAGATCTTCGTGAGTTCCTCCCGGTGCAGGAGCAGCTTCCGCCGACGCCTGGCGGCGTGATTGGTCCAGCTGCCCTGGGAGTACTCCGAGATATGGATTCCCTCGAGCCACAGCTCGTCGTTGTAGAAGATGGCGAAGCCGTCCAGCAAGGACGCCTGCCCTGCCCGGAGGGACTTGACCTCGGTGCCCATCAGCGCGATGCCGGCCTCATAAGTGTCGAGCACGGCGTAGTCGTGGAAGGCCTTCCGATTGGTGGCCACGACTTTCCGGCCACTTTCCTTCGGCACGGCAATCTCCTTCGCAGAACTGCTGCGGACGGTGGTCCGCGGGAGGACAGTGCCTACCATCCTACGACCTGGAGCGGGCCCGTCGGGTCAGCGAGCACACCGTCCAGCTCGGTCCCGACGTGCAGGTGGTCCGGGTATCAGCCCGCGTCGTTGCGGTTGTTCGTGCGCCAGCGGATACCAGCATCGATGAAGTCGTCGATCTCCCCGTCGAACACCGAGGAGGTGTTCCCCACTTCGTGGTTGGTCCGGAGATCCTTCACCATCTGATAGGGGTTCAGCACGTAGGAGCGCATCTGATCACCCCAGGACGCTTTCACATCACCGGCGAAGGCCTTCTTCTCGGCATCCTCCTCCTGCTTCTTGAGCAGCAGGAGCCTGGACTGGAGGACGCGCATGGCTGCGGCCCGGTTCTGGATCTGCGACTTCTCGTTCTGCATGGACACCACGGTGCCCGTGGGCAGGTGGGTCAGGCGGACGGCGGAGTCCGTCGTGTTGACCGACTGCCCGCCCGGACCGGACGAGCGGAAGACATCCACGCGGATCTCGTTGTCCGGTACCTCGATCACGTCCGTCTGCTCGATCAGCGGGATGACCTCGACGGCCGCGAAGGAGGTCTGCCGGCGGCCCTGGTTGTCGAAGGGGCTGATGCGGACGAGGCGGTGCGTTCCGGCTTCGACGGACAGCGTGCCGAAGGCATAGGGTGCCTTGACCTCGAAGGTCGCGGACTTCAGGCCCGCTTCCTCCGCGTAGGACGTATCGAGCACCTGCGTCGGGTAGCCGTGACGCTCGGCCCAGCGGAGGTACATGCGCAGGAGCATCTCGGCGAAATCCGCGGCATCCACT
>JASLBS010000173.1 GCA_030146405.1 Arthrobacter sp. | reverse complement strand
CGCTAACGTCTTCTCGAAAGTGGCGTCTGTTTCAGTGGCCCACTGCTTCTGTCCGTCGTCGTCGACGTACTGATAGGTCGTCGTGGTTGTCTGTCCGGAAGGCGTGTAACCCAGGCGTTCATAGAGTCGGCGGACACCGTGGTTCTCGATGCCGACGCGGAGGTATATCTTGCCGAATCCTGCATGCGCGGCGTAGTTCTCAGCCCAGGCGCACAGGGCCGACCCGACTCCGGAACGTCGAGCTGCTTCCCCTACGAAGAGGTGCTTCAGCTCCGGGGTGTGATCTGCGGCTAGATCCAGGACCACGGTCCCGACCGCTTGCCGTCCCTGCCAAGCTGCTGCATACACAATTCTGCCGGTGGCTTGGTGGTGGAGAAGGCTGCACGCTATGCCAGATCCTGGTGGCTCCATCATTTCCAGTGCAGCCAAATCACCGTCGAGACACCGTCGTACTTCAATCTCGTGAGTCATTCGCTTCCCCTCCACTGGCTGTGAGAAGTCCATATCACCCATGGCGAAGAGAGCGCTCGACCATCAACATCAACGCGCCGTAAGGGGGACGTTTTCGAGCTCATCCCTCTTACGGCCACTGAACGGTGCGTGGTCCTGGGGCGCCTGCTGCGATCCACGTATCGAGGTCGTGGGGACGCTGGAAGGACAGGACGGGAGGCATCGACGGATCAACCCTTATCTTGGCTATTGCATCCTGTTTGCGTTTGAAGGACCTGAAATGCCAGCCGATGATCGAGTCCTTCGCGAGGGTACGGCGGAGGGTTTCCGTATTGCCGTTACACACCGATTGTCTGCTGACGATTCGCCGGACAGTTCGACGGATGAGTCGTCCGAGGGACAGCCATCTCGGATAGTCGAGGAACACGATGAGTTCCGTGCGGGCGAGAATGATGTTCCGCCAGGACGAGTAGGCACTATCGAGGACCCACAGCTCCTGGGCGGCGATGTCTGCCGCGATACGGTACTGGTCTTCGATCGGTCGGCCCTTCCAGTTCGGGAGCCAACCCAGATCGTCATCAGCCGAGAACGTGGGGATTCCTGTGACGAGGGAGTAGGCGTGGGCTGCTGAGGTTTTCCCGCTGCCGGTCACGCCATGGAAGAGAACCCGTTGAGCAGGTACAGCCGTCATATTCCCCACCGTAACTTCCGCAGCGAAGTACCGATACCTTGGGAATGCAACGACAATTCGGACTCAACAGGATCAACTCGAGGGCGTGTCACCTGGTGCTGCCACACTGATCGGATGGACTTCGATCGGTACCCCATCCGAAGACTGACCGAGCATCCCACCAACCCCCTCGATCGCCGAACGTGGCCAGCGACCTTGGCGCCCGTTGCCACCATTCTCGACAACGGACTCGACCTAGGACCGGCCACTGTCCTGGTCGGCGAGAACGGATCGGGTAAGTCCACGATCATCGAAGCGATTGCCCTGGCCTACGGGCTGTCTCCCGAGGGAGGATCCTCCGGCGCCCAGCACAGGACCCGCTCTACGGAATCCGTCCTCGCGGACCATCTTCAGCTAGTCCGCAACGCTGGCACCACCCGACGCGGCTACTTCCTCAGGGCCGAAACGATGCATGGCTTCTTCACCTACCTTGAAACCAATCCGAGCACCACGAGAGCGGATGTCTCCTTCCACGAGATGTCCCACGGCGAGTCCTTCCTCGAGTTGGTGGTCGACCGCTTCCGCGGCCCTGGCCTGTGGGTCCTCGACGAACCAGAATCGGCCCTCTCATTCTCCGGATGTCTGGCCCTGCTCGGTGTCCTCAAGGAACTCGTGACCTCAGGGAAGTCCCAGGTGGTCCTCTCCACTCACTCGCCTCTCCTGGCATCCCTTCCTCAGGCACAGATTCTCGAGGTCGGCAGCTGGGGTCTGCGCTCCCGAGCATGGGAGGACCTTGACCTCGTCACCAACTGGCAGGCATTCCTCACCTCACCCCAGCGCTACCTCAAACACCTCTGATCACGTGATACCAGCTCACCGCAGGCGACACGCCGGCAGGTTGTCCCGCACGCTGAACCATTGTCGTTGGAGTGTCGGTTTCCACGCCCGTAGATAGAGGTCGACGACGTCCTGCCGCGATTCACCGGAGGTCGTCCACATGTCGATGTTGGGCTCGGTCTCATCATCGAGCCACGCCGGCCAACTTTCGAACGGTCATCCGAAAACAACCCCGAAGTATTCAATGTCGCAGCCCGCCACGTGCTTGACCAACCCGAGGAAATTGGTTCCGGTCAGGGTCAGCGGGCGGCGAATCTCATACTCCGATAAACCCTTCAGCTTCCACAGCAGGGCATCGCCGCCCTCTTGAAGACAGTGATGCAGGACATCCTCGGGCGACGGCGGTGGCATGAACCTTGGGTGTCACAAGCTCTTCGGGTGCGTCAGTCCGTTGCCACAGGTGTTTCTTCAAGTTCACCCGGCGTAACAGCGAGTGTGCGAAAGGGGTGATCGTCCGGTGTGGCCGTAGAGCGGTGAGTAAGCGTCGATCCGCTGTCATCACTTGCGAAGCAAGATGAACTCGTCGCCATCGATGACTTCTTCGACACCGAGGGAGGCGAGGTCCTTAAGGAAAGGCTTGCGCGGGACCGCGGTCTCCTCGACGGTTCGGAGATAGGCGGTGTAGACCTCGGTAGTGGAGATGGGACCTGTTGCGCTGCTGTCGAGGTCGGGCGGCCACCTCCGAACGGGAGACGCGCGCGTAGCGGCATGGAAGTGCGGTATCGGCATTCGCGTCCCTTGAACTATCGTCCAGTCGGGACTATTTCTCTATGCCGTCGGTAGTGATGGATACGGACAAGGTCCCTCCTTCGCATCGATCGACGGCCCTGCTCGGCTTACCGGTGGTTCCGCCAATCTGCAGCGCTCGATTATCAGCACGGCGGTATGTCTCCTCGTTACTGCAGGCCTGCTATGCAGTGCATCGCGCAGAGGGAGTATCCGACCGGCAACCTTCGAGGACAATTTGATGAGCAAGAGCGTCACCGCCTCACTGCCGCACGGCAATACGTAGATTGTCTCGGGGCGATGTCCAACGACGCGGTTTTTGTCGCAGGTCACAGCCCAACTTCCTTCCGTGAGGTCAGGGCGAGCCGTCTGACGAGGTCAGCCGGAATGGGGTTGTTCACCGGGAATGTGATGCCGGTCTTGGTGGTTTTCAGCCCAGCGGCGGCGATGTCTTCGGCATGGGTAGCGATGGCGCCCGGGGCGAGATAAAGGCCGTATTGTTTACTGAACGCGGCGTAACTGGCGACGATTGATCGTCCGATCCGGAACCCCGGCATGTTGTAGTCAATGACTTCTTCCGTGTCCGGCAGGGTGAGGGCGAGCTGTGCCCGCAACGTGGCCAGCAGTGGGCGGAACTGTTCCGGAGCCGCAGCGATGTAGGTGTCATGGTTGGAGATCATCATCCGCCATTCTTCAACGATGTGATCTCGTCTCTCAACAGCGGGTCCTCGACGTGTGAACGCCGGCCCGGTCTCTCTGCCAAGGCTCAGAAGTTGACCCTGCGCCGAGCTACCGAGGACGACCTCGGGGCGTTGATGCGTCTTCTCGCGGACGATCGAATGAGCGCAACGAGGGGTGATCCACGCGATAGGGCTGACGCTACCTCTTAAGTTCTGCTCCGACTGCAATCATCTCGTACCCCTCCAACGATCTGATCGTGGTGGTGAGCCATGTGAATGAGCCGGTGGCCACTATGCAGCTCAGGCGGACACCTGGCATGGCGCGTCGCGGATCGCCCCGACTTCTACTTGAAGCTGTCCGCGGCTCCCGCGGTGCCCTGCTGAGTTAGGGCCACGAAGCAGAGCCGTTGGTTCATCTATCCGACACCTTCATCTGATTGGCTTAAGCGACTGCCGTCCACTGGGGGCGGCAATGGAGGGGGAAATGACCGTGAGATTTACATCTGCCATGACTGGGTGCGCTTTGGCGGCAGCCGTGCTCGTAGGCACTTCAGTAAGCGCAGGAGCCGCTGAGGAACCCATCGAGTTCCTTCCATTCGATCAAGCGACCGTCGTCAGCCCGGATGACATCGTCTACGCAAAGAGTTGAGTGCTGACAGCGGACGGAACGAACCTCTGCGCCACGAACCAGGGGAGCATCGTCCTTCCCAATGGCACCTACGTTTGCTTCATCGGCTTCGAAGCTACTCCCGGCACAACGTATCCGATCAACACGCCTGAACTCATCCCGTTCGAGCAGGCCACAGTAGTCAATCCCGCGGGCGTGACCATCGTCCAGGGCGGAGTGATCACCTCGGAGGGGACCGACCTGTGCGCTGAGAACCCGGGGAGTGTCGTCTTCACCGATGGCCGCTACCCCTGCACTCGAGTTGCATCGTGTCGTAGCAGTCCGGTGATTGTTCCTGATCGATGGGAACCTAGCCGGAAGGCGGAACTCTGACCCGGTTGCGTTGGTGGGCGTCAGGAGGTGTGCGATGAGTTCGGCGTACAGAGTGGTGCGCAGAATCTTCCACGGGATACTGCCACTAGGACAATGACGGCAGAACTATGGTGCCGCGAACCCGGACCAGACCTTCCGCTGATCCCGATCGTTCGGGCCCTACACCGGTTCTGGTCGGCCGCAGGGGTTAGAGGCTTGTCCGGGCATTATCGATGACCTCGTTGAGGGTTGATCTGGCCCGTTGCAGGTCACGGATGGCTTCCTCGAGCCGTTCGCGATGCTTGAGGAGTTCCTGATCCAGCATTCCGGTGCGCTTGTCCGGTTCGGCGTCGAAGCAGGGCAGCAGATCCTTGATCTTCGTGCTGCACATCCCGGCAGCGAAGAGCTCCTGGATCTGAATGACCCGATCGATGCTGGCCTGCTCGAAGATCCTTCGCCCGGAGGTGCTGCGCGCACTCCGCAGGAGTCCTTGCTGTTCGTAGTAACGCAATGAGCGCACGCTGACGTTCGTCTGTTCCGCCAATTCCCCGATACGCATCCGTACCGTCCTTCCTCATCAAGCTGACTGCTGTACCGAGGGACATTGACTGCGGTACTTCCGTCGGATCCTTCACCACCGTCATCCGTCTCGAGGATTGAAAGGAGGACCAGGCCCTTCAACTCGAGGTGCGCGATGAGACGAGCTGAAGCCGGCCGATCCTGACTTCACATGTACGCATACCCATTTTTTGCTTCTTGGATGGGTAGTACGTGTCGTTCTCGTAGTGGAGGCGTTGTGTAATAGGCGGTATGTCAATCACGCTATCGACGCCGCGTCCTGAAGAACTACCCAGGGTGATCGACGTACTCGGTGGTTGGCAGCAGGACGGGTTGCCTGTCCAGTTGCATCCGGGCGACCTCGGGTGGGCCTACCAGATCGGTGCCCCAGCTCTGGCTCGAAGAATCCGGATGTGGTCCTCCCACGGCGAAGCGGTTGCCCTGGGCTTCTTGGACAGCCCAACAGTCTTCCGTGTTGCAATAAAACCCGTAGCTGACTCCGATGAAGAACTCGCTGCGCAGATGTCGCGAGATATCGCTGATCCTTCCCGAGGTGTTCTCCCGGAAGGGGACGTTTCTGTGGAGGCTCGGTTCGGCTCAGCATTCCGAGCCCGTCTCAACGCCGAAGGGTGGCAGCCGGACGAACCCTGGACGCTTCTTACAGGTGAATCCCTCAACCCGATCGATAGCCTCGACGTCCGCGTTGAAGAGGTCGGGCTAGGACACGTCCAGACAAGGGTCGCAGTACAGAATGCTTCTTTCGGATCGTCCAGATTCACCGAGGAACGCTGGCACGCAATGGCAGCCGGTCCGGCTTATGCCGGTGCTCGTTGCCTCCTTGCTCATGACCACGACGGAACGGCTGTAGCGATAGCGACGGTCTGGTCTGCAGGCGTCGGGCGACCGGGACTCATCGAACCGATGGGGGTGCACCCTGAGCACCGTGGGCTCGGGTACGGAACAGCGATCACGAAAGCAGCGGCTTCAGCGCTTCATGAAATGGGTTCCTCCAGCGCGTTGATATGTGCTGAGAGCTCGAATGCAGGCGCAGTCTCCACCTACGCTGCCGCTGGCTTCCGGGTAACAGGGCAGGTCACCGATTTCCGCCGCGGCTTCGCGGACGAGCGGCGAGTCCCGCACGCTCATCCTCCTCCAGACGATCCATCCTGAGTCCGACGTAGGAAGGGAAGGGCGACAAGCGCAATTCCTGCGGTGACGAGCGCAGCGGCTCCTACATACGCCACCGTTTCGTTCCGCCACACAGCGACGACGACGCCTGCGGCGATCGTGACGATTCCGAGCACTGTTCCCAGCGTTGTTTTCATCAGTTCCCCCGCAAGATACGAGTTGATGGCGACGGGCGTACACAGCGAATTGTGTTGGACGAGCCGAGAGTGATCAGTAGCCTGCCCAGACATATCAAGAAGGAGGAGAAACCAATAACGCGCAGTTTATTTACGCGTACAGCGATGCGCGCCGCTATCAGTCCGGTCCCTTGCTTGCAGTAGAGGAAGCTACCACCAACGACTACCTGCCTCATCGCCGGTCGCCCGACTCGCGGTCCGACGAATGCGGGCGCGCACGCTGCAGCACCCGGCCCGTCATCACTTCAGGGCGACCACGTTCGGGACGGAAGTCATCGGGTGGTGAGAGTGGAGCTCGGTAAGAGCCGTCCGAAACAGGTCGGCTTGTCCCTCGAGTTTCCGTACGAGTGGTCCTGGCGGTGTCGTCTCCACCCTTTCGTCGGCCAGTGCGCGAGTCACTGATACTTGCAGCTGCGTTGCGCCTGCCATCGTGGCGCTCGCGTGCAGGCTCAGCAACGCAGTGAGAGTCTCTTGCCTGTCCTGGTCCTTCAAGGCTCCCTCTATTCGTCGGATACGGCCGGCCAGGAGGGACGCGAAGGTCGTCAGGAATTCCAACGCGATGACGACGGAACCGACGTCTTCGGCGAATTCGTCGAAGGACTGAGGATCAAGGGCAACATCCATGGAGTTCCTCCTAACAGGCTGTTCATCGGTGGTGGTAGAGAATTCGCGGTCGAATCGCTCCCCACCTCAGGAGGTGAGATTCAAAAAGGTCGGTTATCAGTCGTGGTGACTTTCGGGTTGTCGCTCTGCGCGTAGTTCCCGC
The DNA here is from genome assembly GCA_030146405.1 of Arthrobacter sp. Classification (GTDB taxonomy): domain Bacteria; phylum Actinomycetota; class Actinomycetes; order Actinomycetales; family Micrococcaceae; genus Arthrobacter_D. Next base: position 11,740 of record JASLBS010000173.1, on the reverse strand, counting down.
TTCTCAATCTCTGTCACGACGGCGACGTAGTTCCTCGGTGCGCCATAGGGCGGGCAGTCCATCTCCAGGGCACTGTACAGCTCATCGCACAACATCTCGGTCGAAACTCGAGGATTCTCAGCTCGATCACAACCGCACGGGGGGTTCGAGCGACCATCTATTCGCTTGTCGGAGTAGTGTGCCTGACACCACGCATTGTGACGGGGACAGCGTGAAAGGGGGACAGCATGGGTAATCGGCCAGTTGTGATCGATGCGCACACATTCGTCGCCGACATGCGGGGTCCGGTCTTCTGGGTGAAATGGTGCCGAAGCGTGACCGTGAGCGAGGCGATGGCTGCGGAGTTGGCCCAGCGGATGGAGCGGTTGGTTCCGGCCCTTTGTCCGCCGATGCTGGTGGAACTCAATGGCATGGTGTCCCTGACCCGTGGTGCCCTCCACTTCTTCGCCACGGAATCGAATGTAGCTGCCGTCGCCGGGGTAGGGCCTTCAGCGGTCGACCACACTTTGTCCAGCTTCTTCAAGCAGGTGCATCAGCCGCCGTACCCCACCCGCCACTTCGATGATGCCGTCGAAGCGTATGCCTGGCTGACGAATCAGGCGCTCAGTCCCCGAATGACCGACGTCAGAACTTCCGAGCGAGGCTAGCGGTATCGACGTGCGTGGAGCCCCTGTGGAAGGGTGACGTCGATTGCAGGGCGGCCCGTATGAAGCTTCATGACGATGCCCGCGAAGGGGGCAGGACGGCGCCCGGGGGGGGAGTCGGTCCGGCGGCGTACCATGAGGGGTCAGTTCCCACCTACCCTGAGGGGCAACAATCATGTCCACCGTTGAAGACGCTACAGCCGCCACCGCACACACCGGCGGGAACCGGGTCAAGCGTGGGATGGCCGAGATGCTCAAGGGCGGCGTCATCATGGACGTCGTCACGGCGGAGCAGGCGCGCATCGCCGAGGATGCAGGCGCCGTGGCGGTCATGGCACTCGAACGGGTGCCCGCGGATATCCGCGCCCAGGGCGGGGTGTCCCGGATGAGCGATCCCGACATGATCGACAGCATCATCGAGGCCGTGTCCATCCCCGTGATGGCCAAGGCCCGGATCGGTCATTTCGTGGAGGCGCAGGTCCTGCAGTCCCTCGGCGTCGACTACATCGACGAGTCCGAGGTGCTGACCCCCGCGGACTACACCAATCACATCGACAAGTGGAAGTTCACCGTGCCGTTCGTGTGTGGTGCCACCAATCTGGGTGAAGCTCTCCGCCGCATCAACGAGGGCGCGGCGATGATCCGCTCCAAGGGGGAGGCCGGGACGGGCGACGTCTCCAACGCGACGATGCACATGCGGAAGATCCGCTCCGAGATCAGCCGGTTGTCCTCGATGGCGGAGGACGAGCTGTACGTGGCCGCGAAGGAACTCCAGGCGCCGTACCAGCTGGTCCAGGAGGTGGCCGCCGCCGGTCGCCTTCCGGTGGTGCTCTTCACCGCCGGAGGAATCGCCACTCCCGCCGACGCCGCGATGATGATGCAGCTGGGTGCGGACGGAGTGTTCGTGGGATCCGGGATCTTCAAGTCCGGTAACCCTGCCGAGCGCGCCAACGCCATCGTGCAGGCCACCACCTTCCACGACGACCCTGACGTGATCGCCAAGGTCTCGCGTGGCCTGGGGGAGGCCATGGTGGGAATCAACGTCGAGGAGCTCCCCGAGCCCCACCGCCTGGCCGAGCGCGGCTGGTAGCGCCACCACCCGATGCCCGCGTGCTGCACCTCCGTCGGTCAGAGGTGCAGCACGTAGGTCCGTCCCCGACCCAGCAGGGTGAAGCCCTGACGGGCGAAGAACTCGTACCCTTGCGGTGTGCCATTCACTGCAAGATCGACGGCGCCGGCGGCAGCTGCCGCCCGCGCCGTCGTACTGAGCAGGGCGGTGGCGAGCCCGCGGCGCTGGTACACGGGCAGGACCTCGAGATGGAAGATGCCGGCGAGTCCCCGCAGGCCGGCCACGCCCGAAGGGTAGAACGAGTACGCCGCTCCCGAGATATTGCCGGCGGTTCCGTCCCGGGTCACCGCGTGCCAGGCCTGCCGCGGCTGGGAGCGGACCACGCGCAGCTCCTGCTCCAGCGGCCCTGAGTAATCGGGTACCTGTGCCGTCAGGGTGGCGTCGTCGTCGGGTTGCAGGACGGACGCCAAGGGTGCTGCAAGCCACCAGGGTTGGACGTCCGGCGTGAAACCCAGCGAGACGGCTTCATCGGCGGGAACCGCCCCGTTCAGCCAGATCCTCGCCGACGAGGCCCCGAGGCGCACGCCCTCGGCGAGCGCGGGTCGAACCGCCTGGGCGCCGACCGCGGTGGGGAACATCATCATGAGTTCCCGCCGTGCAGGCAACCACACCCAGGTGGCTCCGTGGGTGGAGAACGTCTTCCCACCGGTGGCGGTCGCCAGCGCCACGGACCAAGCGGTCTGCAGGCGCTGGCACTGCGCGATCGTCACCATGCCGGCGTGCCGTCGTCCCTCAGACGAGCCCGCGGCGCACGAGCAGGGGCTGGAGATCCGCGTCGCGTCCTCTGAAGTTCCGGAACGCCTGGAGAGGATCGATGCTGTTGCCCCTTGAGAGGAGCTCGCGGCGGAAGTGCTCGCCGTTCTCCCGGGTGAGACCTCCCGAGGACTTGAACCACTCCACGGTATCGGCATCGAGCATCTCGCTCCAGATGTAGGCGTAGTAGGACGCCGCGTATCCGCCCGCGAAGATGTGTTTGAAGTAGGAGGTCCGGTAGCGAGGTGGGACGGGCGCGAAGTCGACGCCGGCCTCGGCGAGCGCCGCGGCCTCGAAGGCGAGCGGATCCGCCACGGTGGTACCGGCGGGCAGGGAGTGCCAGGCGAGATCGAGCAGGGTGGCACCGAGGTAAGCGGTGGTCTCGAAGCCCTCGCCCCAGGTTCCCGCCGCGTGGATGCGATCGATCGTGTCCTGGGGGAGTGCCTCCCCGGTCCGATGGTGCCGTGCGTAGTTCGCGACGATCTCCGGCCACAGGATCCACATCTCGTTGACCTGCGACGGATACTCGACGAAGTCACGGGGAACTGCAGTTCCGGCGAAGAGCGGGTAGGTGACGTTCGAGAACAGGCCGTGCAGGGCGTGTCCGAACTCATGGAACGTGGTGACCACCTGGTCGTAGGACAGCAGGGTCGGTTCGCCGTCGCCGGGCCGGGAGATGTTCAGGTTGTTCACCACGACGGCTTTGGTCCCCTCGAGGCGGGACTGGTCCACGAAGGAGTTCATCCATGCCCCACCGCTCTTGGTGTCGCGCGTGTAGAAGTCGCCGAGGAACAGGCCGAGCCCCGAGCCGTCCTCGTTGAAGACCTCCCAGACCCGCACGTCGGGGTGGTACCCCTCGAGGTCGGGGCGCTCCTTGAAGCTCAGTCCGTACAGGCGGTTCGCCGCGTGGAAGACGCCGTCGATCAGCACGCGTTCGAGCTCGAAGTAGGGGCGCAGGGCGTCGAGGTCGACGTCGAACTTCGCCTTCCGCACGCGCGCCGAGTAGTAGTCCCAGTCCCAGGCCTCGATCGGGTGACCCGCCTCGGCCTCCAGCTCCTCCGCTTCGGCGCGGGCATTACGCACCGCCGGCGCCGCGAGCTCACGCATCCGCTCCAGGATCGCATCCAGGGAGGGCGCAGTCTGGTTGTCGGTTGCTGCGGCGGCATGCGTGTCGAATCCGAGGAGGGCCGCACGCTCCGCCCGGAGCACGGCCATACGCGTGGCGATGCCGAGGGTGTCGTCGTCGTTCCCGCGGGCACCCCGGTGAACGGAGGCCTCGTGCAGGCGGCGGCGGACGTCCCGGTCCGTGAGCGACTCGAGGGCAGGTTGCGTGGTGGGCAGGATCAGGGTGAGGAGGTACTTCCCCTCGTGCCCGGCCGCGGTGGCCGCGATCGCCGCGGCGGAGACGGCGTCCGCCGAGAGGCCGTCGAGCTCATCGGCGGTGTCGAGAAGCAGGGCGGAATCGTTCGTGTCCCTGAGCAGCTTCTGCGAGAACTCGGTGCTGAGCGCCGAGAGCTCGGAGTTGAGCCGGCGGAGCGTCGCCTGTGCGTCGTCGTCGAGCTCCGCACCGGCGCGGACGAAGCTGCGGAGGTACTCGTGGACGAGGCGCGTCGACTCGTCGTCGAGTCCGTCCAGCGGAACCTGCCGGAGGCGATCGAACAGTGCGCGGTTCAGCCTGATGTTGTCCTCGTGCTCGGCGAGCCGGGGAGCGATCTGCTGTTCGAGCGCCTGGACGGCGTCCGTGGCGTGACTGACGGAATTGCTGAAGAAGACCTGTGCAACCCGCTGGAGGGTGCTGCCTGCACGCTCCAGCGCCACCACGGTGTTCTCGAACGTCGGTGCGTCCGCTGATCCTGTGATGCCGTCGATCTCCGTGAGGTGCTCCGCGAAGCCCGTGTCGAATGCCGGCAGGTAGTGCTCGTCCCGGATCTCGGCGAACGGCGGCAGCTGGTAATCGAGGGTGCTGGGCTGGAGGAAAGGGTTGCTCATGGAAACAACTTTTGCACGTTCTTCTCCTCTTGCACATCACCCTTGACCCCACAGGGCACCGTCCCTAGGGTCGGAGTGTTTCGCTGCCTGAAGCCCGGTGCGCCAGGGGGAGGGCCATCGAGCCGGCAGGGACGCACGGCACCGACGCCGGTGCGTCGCGGAACAGGCCGGGCAGTGCAGCCCGGTCGCGAGAAGGAGCACCGATGAGAACCAGTTCCCGATTGTCCCTCGTGCTGTCCGTGAGCCTCGTCGTCACAGGGCTCAGCGCGTTCACCGTCCCCGCCGCCGTCGCGGGTGATCCTGCTCCCCGCGCCCACCCGCCGGCGTCCCTCGCCGCAGCGCCCGGGAGTACGCCGATCCCGGAGGTAGAGGGGCCTCTCGCCGTCACTGCCGCATCGCACCCGTTCGGTGCCGCCGAGTACCAGGAGGTGCCGCAGAAGCTCGCGAGGGACCGCTACGTGGAGGAGGAGTACCTCGTCAGTGGTACCTCCAACGTGTACACCTGGCCCGGATCGGGCCCCGCCGAGGTCCGCACCGCGGATGCCCCTTACACCACCCGCGTGCTGGTGCGGAAGCCGGCCCGGGGTCACCGGTTCAGCGGCAACGTGGTGGTGGAGATGCTGAATCCCAGCAACCTGTTCGATCTCAACATCGGCTGGGCCATGACGCAGGAACAGGTCATCGCCAACGGGGACGCGTGGGTGGGCATCACCGCGAAGCCCGTTGCCGTGGAGGCGCTGAAGAACTTCGACCCCGAGCGGTACGCGTCGCTGTCCTTCGCCAACCCGCTGGCGCTCGATGACCCCCGCAACTGCGAGACGGTGGCGGCCGACTCCTCGCGCACCACCGAGAACGGGCTCATCTGGGACATCTACTCGCAGGTGGGCACCTGGCTCCGGAGCGACGCCGCCTCCAACCCGCTGCGCTACGGCTCTCCGGGTACCCGGGTGGAGCACGCCTACGGTTTCGGCTATTCCCAGACCGGGGGATTCCTCGTCAACTACATCAACGGCGTGCACCCGCTGGTCGTCGAGTCCGACGGCGCACCTGTCTACGACGCGTACATCGTCGCCGTGGCGGGAGGAGCCTTCGCGGGCGCCTACCCGATGAACCAGTGCGAAGCCGCGCCGCCGGCCACCGACGAGCGCCGGCAGTTCCAGGACGTCGGTGTGCCCATCATGCGGATGATGTCCCAGTCCGACTATCTGCGGGGCATCGGATCGCGCCGCGCCGACAGTGACGTGCCGGGGGACCAGTACCGGCACTACGAGATGGCCGGAGCCGGTCACGCCACGCCCGACGAGCTCGCGTTCTCGGCGTCGTCCGCCGACATCCTCGCGGCGGGACGCGACGTGCCGCCCGCCTCCTGCAACGAGGGGCCGCGGAGCCGTTTTCCCAGCTCGATCTTCTTCAACGCGGCCCTGCGGAATCTCGATCTCTGGGTGCGGGAGGGCATTGCACCGCCTCGCGCGGAACCGATCCTCGTACGGGACGGCGTGCCGGTGCTGGACGAGGTCGGCAATGTGCAGGGTGGCCTCCGCTCGCCCTACCTCGATGTGCCCACCAGCACCTGGTACGGCACCGCGAGCGGTGCGTCCTTCTGCTACATCGCCGGATACGAGCGCCCTCTGGCCCAGGAGACCCTCGACGGCCTGTACCGGAACCGGGCCGACTACGTGCGGGCGGTCAAGGACAGCACGCGCACCCTGGAACGGCAGGGTTTCCTGACGGACTACGACGCCCAGGCGCTGCGCCGGGAGGCCGCGAAGAGCAGGATCCCGTCCTGACCACGACGCAGCACCCACCCGGCCCCTGACGACAGGAGGCCTCCGGCGAATCGCCGGAGGCCTCCTGTCAGCCGTTGCGCTCCGGCTCAGTCTCCGGACGGGGGAGTGTAGAACTGGAGGTCGTTACCCTCGGTGTCCTTGAAGGGCAGGATGCGCCCCCATGGGTGGTCGCTGATCTCGCCCTCGATCGAGGCGCCCCGTGAGGAGAGCCGCTCGAGCTCGTCCTCGATCGAACCGTCCGGCTGGAAACTGATCACGGCCCCGCCGTCCGTTCCACCGTGCGTGGCTTCCCGTGCGTTGAGCCCGATCATCAGACCGCCCGCGTCGATCTCGCTCCAGTCGGATTCCTGCATCGTGACGTCCAGTCCGAGGGTGTCCCGGTAGAACGTCACCGCCCGATCCATGTCCTCCACGGGTACCCAGACTGCTGCTACTCCCTTGGCCATGACGCTCCTTTCACGGACCCTTCCGGGTCTGAGGTGATGCGGGCCAGGAAGCGGCCCGCCTCGTCGAACGCTACCGGGTGGGTTCCGCCGCCGGTCCACGCCGTACTGCCCTTGACCAGGGCCCCGTGATGCTGTCTTTCTCCCGCTCCGCAGGCGTGGAAAGCATCGCGGGGAGGAGCCAGGTCTAACGGGGTCTTGCGCCCGCGTGTTCGCGCGCGAGGTCCGCCAGGGAGTCGTCCACGCCGTCGTCGTCGAAGCTGCCGAATTTCCGCTCCGCGGCGGTCCGCAGCAGGAAGTCGGCGATCGCCGGGTTCTTGGGCAGCAGGGATCCGTGGAGGTAACTGGCCACGATGTTCCTGTACCGCGCGCCCTCGTGGTGATCCTCGGTGTTGTTGCCGGCGCCCTTCAGCACCGTCGCGAGCGGCTTCAGCCCGGCGCCGAGGAAGGTCTGGCCGCTGTGGTTCTCGTAGCCGTGGATGTCGCCGAACTCCTCACTGGTGGCCACCACATTGCCGATCAGCCGTTCGGTCCCGCCGCGCGTCTCGAGATCCAGCACACCGATGCCGGGGATCACGGTGCCCTCGTGCGTCCGGAAGGCCTTGCCGAACAGCTGGTACAACCCGCAGATCAGCAGCATCGGGGTGTCGTTCTCCGCGAGGTCGCGCAGGGTGGGGGCAATCGCCTGGAGGTCGTCCTGGATCACCACCTGGCCGCTGTCCTGCCCACCTCCTCCCACGATGATGTCCACGTCCTCGGGGAAGGTGTCACCCGCGTTGTACTCGAGGATCTCCGCGCCGTAGCCCCGCCAGGCGAGCCGTTGCTTGAGGACCAGCACATTGCCGTAGTCACCGTAGATGTTCATGGCCCGCGGGTAGAGCTGCAGGATGCGCAGGGACCCCTTGTCCGGGTCCTTGGGCGCCTCGGTCAGGCGGCCGGCGGATGGAGCGTCACTCATCAGGAGACAACCTCGACCTTCGTGATCTTCGCGAGCTCGCGGCGTACCGCGAGCATGGCGGTGTAGGTGCAGAAAATGCGTTTGGGCTGCCCCTCGGAGCTGCGGAGGAACTGCTGGAGTGCCGCCGGGACGTCGGGGTCCACGGCGCCCACCCGGACGTCGTCGTACTTCAGCCGCAGCGCCATGTCGTAGGCACGGACACCACTCACGGTGTCGACGCCGCCGAGCCCGAGGGAGTCGAAGTCCACGTCCCACAGCCAGGACATGTCGCGTCCGTCCGCGTAGTTGTCATTGATGGCGATCATGGTGGCACATCCGGCGGGATCGAAGGACTTGAGCCCGAGGCGGAATCCGCTCGGATTCTTCACGAGCACCAGTTCCAGGGGCAGGCCGTCCACCACGAGGCTCTCACCCCTACCGAAGGCCGGTTCCACCGCGGCCAACGAGGTGAACAGCGACTCCCGGTCGGCCGCCGTCCCGAGGACGGCGCGGGACGCGGCGAGGGCAGCCGCCGCGTTGAAGATGTTGTAGACACCGCGGAGACGGAGGTCGGCACGCGTACTCGTGCCGTCCACCTCGAACTCCGCCGAGTTGCCGTCCACGGACCTCAGGACGACGTCGGCGGGCAGGGCGGAGGCGGGTGCGGTGCCTTCGGCGCCCCGCAGTTCGTCGTCGTTGGGAAAGGTGCTGCGCAGGGACGGGTCGAGCCCGAAGTAGACCACGTCGGCCGTGGTGATCGAGGAGGCGATGCCCGCGACCCGCGGATCCTCCCGGTTGAGCACCACGGTCCCCGTCGTGGCGACGGCGATCCGCTCCAGGAGTCGTGTGGTCGCGTCGATCTCGCCGAAGCGGTCCAGCTGGTCACGCAGCACGTTCAGCAGCAGGGAGAACCGCGGGGGGACGAGTTTGACGAAGTGCACCGCGTGCGCCTCGTCCAGTTCGAGGACGGCGACGTCGGCTCTCAGCCGTCCGCGCCAGTCCACCTCGCCGAGCAATGCCGCCGCCACGCCACGCGTGAAGTTGCTGCCCGTACGGTTCGTGAAGACCGAGAGCCCCTGGCCCTCCAGGAGCTCCACCAGCATCTTGGTGGTGGTGGTCTTGCCGTTGGTGCCGCTCACGACGACGACGCCGTGCGGAAGGGTGGTGAGCGCTCGGCCCATGAAGCCGGGGTCGAGCCGCTCCACCACGAGACCGGGAAAGGCGGAGCCGCCACCACGCAAACGGGCGGCCAAGCGCACGGCCTTACCCACGAGGACTGGAAGGGGATTCATACCTCCAGACTATCGTCGGCGTCCGCCCTGCCCGGGATGCCGCGGCGGTCCGGTACTCCTGGGCCGCGGGCCGTCGGCCGACGGCCCAGGAGCGGGAGTGCTCCGCCCTAGAATCGGTGGATGATCTCTTCCTCGATTCCGGCCGACGCCGCGCGACCGCAACCCGGCGCGCGCGCGAGTGCCCCGGGCCCACGCTCCGACGTCGTGGTGGGGGTGCTCGCACTGCAGGGGGACGTGCGGGAACACCTGGCCACGATCGCATCCCTGGGTGCCCGAGCGGTTCCCGTACGCCGTCCCGTGGAGCTCGCCGACATCGACGGCCTGATCATCCCCGGCGGGGAATCCACCACGATCGACAAGCTGACCCGCACCTTCGGACTGGCCGCACCCCTCCGTGAACTGATCACGGGAGGACTGCCCGTCTACGGCTCCTGCGCCGGGATGATCCTGCTCTCGGACACCATCGCGGACCCTTCGACGGACCTCTCCGGATACCCGCAGCAGACACTCGGGGGACTCGACATCGTGGTACGGCGCAACGCCTTCGGCCGGCAGCGGGAATCCTTCGAGGCCGACCTCGAGTTCGAGGGACTCGCGACGGTCGGGAACGCCTCCGCCGATACGCCGGTACGGGCGGCCTTCATCCGCGCACCCTGGGTGGACCGCGTGGGTGACGGCGTCCAGGTCCTGGCCCGGGTGCCTGCCACCCCGACACCGGCAGCGGGCCCGGAGGAGCGCACGGAGACCGACTTGGACACGGTCGCTAGAATTGTCGCAGTGCGTTCAGGGAACCTGCTGGCCACGAGTTTCCATCCGGAAGTCACGGGTGAGCGGCGGGTCCACGAACTGTTTATTCGGATGATCAGAGGAGAAGCGTAAGCATGTCGGGGCACTCCAAGTGGGCAACAACGAAGCACAAGAAAGCCGCGATCGATGCGAAGCGGGCGAAGTCCTTCGCGAAGCTGATCAAGAACATCGAGGTCGCGGCCCGGGCCGGTGGCGCTGACGTCGCGGGCAACCCCGGCCTCGAACTGGCCGTCTCGAAGGCCAAGAAGACCTCCGTCCCGATCGACAACATCAACCGTGCCGTCAAGCGTGGCGCAGGCCTGCTGGGCGAGGCCGTGGACTACCAGACCATCATGTACGAGGCCCGCGGACCCCAGGGCTCGGCCCTGCTGATCGAATGCCTCACGGACAACAAGAACCGTGCGGCGTCGGAGGTGCGCCTCGGCATCAGCCGCAACGGCGGCACGATCGCCGACCCCGGCTCGGTGTCCTACCTCTTCGCCCGCAAGGGCGTCGTCACCCTGCCGAAGAACGGCCTCACGGAGGACGAGCTGCTGATGGCCGTGCTCGATGCCGGCGCGGACGAGGTCAAGGAATCCTCGGACACGTTCGAGATCGTCTCCGAGCCCCAGGACCTCCGGGCCGTGGTCGGCGCGCTCGACGAGAGTGGCATCGAGTACGAGAGCGACGAGGTGGAGTTCGTCCCCTCCATGGAGGTGGACCTCGACGCCGACGGCGGGCGGAAGTTCCTGAAGCTCGTGGACGCCCTGGAAGAGCTCGACGACGTCCAGAACGTCTACTCGAACGCCAACCTCTCGGACGACGTACTGGCAGAACTCGAGGACGACTGACATCCGCTGCCTGAAGGACCCGGCACGGGGCACGCCGTGACCTACCGGGTCATGGGAGTCGACCCGGGCCTCACGCGCTGCGGGCTCGCGGTGGTGGACATCGAACCCAACCGGCGCTCCACCCTGGTGGCCGTCGGCGTGGTGGGCACGGAGGCGGGCAGGAGCCTCGACGAGCGTCTCCTCGTCATCTCCGAGGCCGTCGATTCCTGGCTGGACCTGCACGGACCGCAGGTCCTCGCCGTGGAACGCGTGTTCAGTCAGCTCAACGTCAGCACCGTGATGGGGACCGCGCAGGCCTCCGGCGTGGTCATCGTCTCGGCTGCCCGGCGCGGTATCCCCGTCGCCCTGCACACGCCCACCGAGGTGAAGGCCGCCGTCACCGGGAACGGCCAGGCCGACAAGGCGGCGGTGACCAAGATGGTGACCAAGATCCTCCGGCTCGACACCGCGCCCCGGCCCGCCGACGCGGCCGATGCCCTGGCGCTCGCGATCACGCACGCGTGGCGGAGGGGAGCGGGGCGGGACGGTGCCGCCGTCGCCGACGGCGCTGCACTCACGCCTGCGCAGCGGATGTGGGCCGAGGCGGAGAGCCGCGCCCGACGACGCTGAACCCGCTGTCCCGTCGCCGCAGGGTGCCCGTGTTCCCGGGCATGCTGCGGGGCTACCGGGATCACCGGCGTGCCCGCAGTACGGCTGCGGCGGTGTGGCGACTCGCTCACGCGGCGGCACCCCGGTACGGTTGAGCATTAGAACGTATGTTCGGACGACCGGAGACCGCCCGGCCGTGCCATGACCGCAAAGCGCCCCTGGAGCTCCTCATGATCAGTTCCCTGCGCGGAACAGTGACCCACGTGGGACTGCACTCCGCCATCATCGATGTCAACGGCTTCGGCATGCTGGTGCAGGCCACCCCCCAGACCCTCGCCGGACTCCGCGTGGGACAGCAGGCCGAGATCGCCACCGCGATGATCGTCCGCGAGGACTCCATGACCCTCTTCGGATTCGAGGACGCGAACCAGCGCGAGGTCTTCGAGACCCTCCTGGCCGTCAGCGGCGTGGGGCCGCGCCTGGCGCTCGCCGTCCTCGCCGTCCACACACCGGAAGCGATCCGCGTGGCGGCGTCCTCCGG
>JASLBS010000111.1 GCA_030146405.1 Arthrobacter sp. | reverse complement strand
CCCTGCCCCGCCGGACCAGCCGCCGGAGCCGCCAGGACCGGGTGCGGGTCGGGTTGCGTCGGGGCAGCGGACCCGGAGCCACAGCTCGCGGAGACAGGAGCAGCTCCCACCTCGACAGGAGGTATCGCGCTCATCGCCGTCGGTCTCGGGGTGGGTCCCAGGATCGCGGCGAGTCGAACCATCGACCGCTAGTCGCGCTGGGCGAACTCCTGTCGCATCTCGCTCGTCTTGGCGATGTACTTGTGCCACACGAGCAGGGCCGGCGGGAAGGCCAGCTCGATGACCATGAGGACGATCATGATGTAGTTGGGCGTCCCGGAGAAGGCCCAGGACAGCACTCGCCCGATACCGCCGACGAAGACCATGAGACAGACCAGCCAGAGCATGTTCGCCCACTGGAACTTGATCGCAATGGTGATGAAGGCCGCCCCGACGCCCACCATCATCGCGGAGAAGAACCGGAACTGGCTCTCCAGCGTCGGATTTGCCGGGTTCGCCTCGGTGTCCGGCAGTCCCGCCGTACCGAGGATGAGGTAGTAGGCCCCGAAACCGGCGATGACGATACCGACCAGGACCACGACGGTGCGGAACACGTTCCAGTCGCCGCCCGAGGTCGCGGACTTCCCTGGCTTCCTGCCCTTGGCCTTGCCGGTGGTCGTGCCCTTGGCCGTGGCGGGAGAACCCTTGCTGCCTCCGGACGCAGGTTCTCCGGCGGTGGTTCCCACCGGGCGCGATGCCGCCCGCCCGGTGTCACGGGAGGACACGCCGGGCGTGGTCCCGGCTCCTGCCAGGTCGCGAGGCGCTTCAGGCCCCGCACCTGGTCGGGATGGATCGGAGGCCGAAGACCGGTCGGCTTTCGCCGGGAAGGAGTTGTCGGGTTCGGGGCTGTTGCTGGTCATGTGGTGCTCCTGGCGGCTGGATAGGTGATCTAGCGTCATACTCTCACGGTGCGCGGTGCCCGGGGGGACCGATTTCCCCGGTGCCTGCAGCACCCCGCCGGGCCGGACGAGGCGTGGATCACGCGGCGGATCGACCGCTCGCAGGGTCGGCAGGCCGGTTCCTCCACAACCAGAGCAATCCGAGAATCGGCAGGAGGAGGGGAACGAACCCGTAGCCCCGACCGAAGGCGGACCAGACGGTCTCACTCGGGAAGGCCTCGGCGTCGACGATGCTCAGCACTCCCACGGCGACCACCCCGACCAGTTCGGTGAGCACCGCCACCAGGGACACACGGTAGGCCCTGGCACCCGGTCGCGCCAGGGACACCGTCGCCACGATGTACACCACGGCTGCGACGGCCGAGAGCAGATAGGCGATCGGGGCCTCGCCGAACTTCGTGGCGATCTGGAAGCCGGCGCGTGCCGTCGCGGCGAGTGCGAACACGCCGTAGACCGCGATCAGCAGCCGACCGGGGCCGGTCGCCCGGCTCGTGCGTCCGCCACCGGAGGTGGATCCCGCCCCGCCGTGGCTGCCATGCCGCCCGCCCGTGCGGCCCTGTCCGTCTGTCGGTTCCGCGCCCGCTCCGTCGTTGCGACGTGCAGTGGTCACAGGCCTGCCACCCCGTCCCAGATCTGCTCCATGCGGAAGAGCATGACGAAGATCGTCAGTCCCGCCGCGGCCAGCACGAAATTGCTCCAGCGTGTCTTCTCGAGGATCGCCCACCAGAACGCCCCGACCGGGACGATCAACGCCGTGAGCAGGTAACCCCAGAACTCCCAGGCCTCCCCGAGCACCGGTTCGCCCGTGAGTTGGCGGATCACCGCCCCGACGGCGTAGGCGAGCAGGAAGAGTTCCACGGCCGCGATGGAGAGGATGGTGATGTCGTCGGGTGGGCGGCGCAGCAGGGCGGCCCCGATGCAGAGGAGGGCGGACACGGCACACACGAGCGTCCCGATGAGGAAGAACGGATCCATCGCTACTCCTTCCCCCCGGGGGCGAAGACCAGGACGGTCCGTGCTGCGCCGCCACGGTTCTCGAGCAGAGCCACGAGGGTGCCGTCCGGCGCGAAGGCGGCGACGGGTGCATCATCACGGTTGTCCGGCTCTATCCGGCGACCGTGCGAGACGTCCGCGGTCTCGGTGTCGCTGAGTTCCCTCACCGGGAACAGTGCCCTTCCGGCGTCGTCGAGGGAGAGGACGTCGAGGTCCACCGCGAGTTCGTCCAGGGTGCGCGCCTGGTCGATCGAGTACGGGCCCACCTGGGTCCTGCGCAGGGCTGTGAGGTGCCCGCCGACTCCCAGTGCGGCCCCGAGGTCCCGTGCAAGCGCGCGGATGTATGTCCCGGAGCTGCAGGAGACCGTCACATCGACGTCCTGAAGCCGCCCGTTGCTCACCCGGCGGATCGCGTGGACATCGAACCGATGGACGGTGACGGGTCGTGCGGGAAGTGTCACGTCCTCGCCGGAGCGTACCCGCGCGTAGGATCGCTCGCCCTTGACCTTGATGGCGCTGACGCTGCTGGGGACCTGCTGGATGTCCCCGGTCAGCGCTGCGACGGCGCTGCGGATGTCGTCCTCGGTGACCGCGGCGGCGATGCTCCCGCCGGTGACCTCGCCCTCCGCGTCGTCGGTCAGGGTGGACTGCCCGAGCCTGATGGTGGCCGTGTAGGTCTTCGACGTACCGACGATGAAGGTCAGCAGCCGGGTCGCCCGGTTGATGCCGACCACGAGCACCCCGGTGGCCATCGGGTCGAGGGTGCCGGCGTGACCGACTTTCCGCGTTCCGGCCAGCCTCCTCAGCCGCCCCACGACGTCATGACTCGTCCAGCCCTGAGGCTTGTCCACGATGATCAGCCCTGAGTGGACCTGCCCGGAATTCACGCCTCCCAGTATATGGGCCGCTGCTGTCCGTCCCCCTCGTCCTGCCCGCGATACGATCCTCCGTATGCCCTCTGCCCCAGCCCATGTGGCCAACGTGCCGGTCAACCAGATCCGCGAGATCACCCAGGCGGCATGGGCCACCCCGGATTCGATCGTCCTGAGCATCGGGGAACCGGCCTTTCCCGTCGCACGGCACGTCCTCGAGGCCTCGATGGCGGCCCTCGACAGGGACGACACCAATTACACGCCGAATGCGGGCATCGCCCCCCTGAGGGCTGCTTTCGCGGAGCGGTTCGCGCGGCTCTCCGGCGTCGACGACGACCCCGCGCGCGTCTTCGTTGTCGCAGGAGCGCAGCAGGGGCTCCATCTGGCGCTCAGTACGTTGCTCGCCGCGGGTGACGAGGTTCTGGTCCCCGATCCGGGATACCCGACGTTCGCCATGACGGTCGGTCT
This sequence comes from Arthrobacter sp., assembly GCA_030146405.1. GTDB lineage: Bacteria > Actinomycetota > Actinomycetes > Actinomycetales > Micrococcaceae > Arthrobacter_D. Next base: position 1,829 of record JASLBS010000111.1, on the reverse strand, counting down.
GCTCGGCGCGGTCCCGGTCCCGTATCCCCTGGTGCCCGCCCACGGTTTCCAGCCGCGCATCGAGGACCTGGAGCGGCTGCTGACCGGACGGACGAAGGTGCTGATGCTCAATTCGCCGTCGAATCCCCTGGGATCGGTGTTCGGTCACGGGCTCACCCGCGACCTCGTCCGCTTCGCGCACGAGAACGATCTCTGGATCGTGTCCGACGAATGTTACGAAGCCTTCACCTACGACGTGCCGCACGTCAGCCCCGCGCGCTTCGACGCCGGCGGTCCGGAGGCCGTGGCCGAAGCGGGGGAGGCACGCGTCATCACGTCCCTGACACTGTCCAAGACCTACGGCCTGACCGGGCTGCGCATCGGTGCGCTCATCACGCCGCCGGGTATGGAGACACTGCTCAGTAACGTCATGGAGGCCACCGTCTCGTGCGTCTCGGCTCCCTCACAGTACGCCGGGCTCGCCGCCCTGACCGGCCCGCAGGACTACGTCACGACGGCGCTCGAGCACTACCGCTCGAACCGGGATGCGGCGACGGCAGTCCTCGATGGAGCGGGGATCCGCTACCTCGACGCCAGCGGGGCGTTCTACCTGTGGGCCGATCTCTCCCACGCCACCGAGGGGGACGTCCGGCGATGGTCCCGCCGCTTCCTCTCCGAGCGCGGTGTGGCCTTCGCTCCCGGCACGGCGTTCGGGGCGATGGGCGAGGGCTGGGTGCGCATCGCGCTCTGCGGGAGGACCGACGAGCTCGTCGAGGGTCTCTCACGGCTTCCCGCACCGCCCCGACACCGCTGATCCGGAACGGACGCCCACGTGAGCGACGGACCCGGACGTCTGCTATCGGGCCGCCGGCCCCGAGAACACCGAGGGCAGCCGACCTGATGATCGGCTGCCCTCGGTGAACTGTACGGCGACGGGGAGGACTATCGTCCGGCCTCGTCGTCGTCCGAGGTGCGGTACGGATCCGCGTCGCCCGCGAAATCGGCGCCCTGCGCGATCGCTGCCACTTCGGCGTCGCGCTCGCGGGCCTTCTGGAGCAACTCCTCGAGGTGGCTGGCGTTGACCGGCACCTCGTCGGGTACGAACTCGAGCGTCGGCGTCAGCCGGGCGGTGATGTTCTTGCCCACCTCGGAGCGCAGCACCCCGCGTGCCGACTCGAGCGCCATCCGGGTGGCCTGCTGCTCCTCGGGGTCGCCCAGCACGGTGTAGTAGAGCGTTGCGTGCTGGAGGTCATTGGTGACGCGGGCGTCCGTGATGGTCACGGCTTCGAGCCGTGGGTCCTTCACCCGACGCCGGAGCGCCTCGGCGACGATGACTTTGATGCGCTGCGCGAGCCGCGCGGCGCGTGCCGGATCTGCCATTGCTGATACTCCTACTGAAGCGGATGGTGTGTGGAACCCCTGTCAGGAGGTTCCGGGGGTGCGACGGCCACAGGCGCTCCGGGAATCCGGAGCGCCTGTGGCTGACCTACCTGCTAGACGCGGGGCTTCTCCCGCATCTCGAAGGTCTCGATGGTGTCGCCTTCCTTGACGTCGTTGAACGAGCCGAGGCCGATACCGCACTCGAAGTCCGTGCGGACCTCGGTGGCGTCGTCCTTGAAGCGCTTCAGCGAGTCGACCGAGAGGTTGTCACCGATGACCTTGCCGTCACGCGTGACACGAGCCCTCGAGTTCCGTCGGATGATGCCCGAGCGGACGATCGAACCGGCGATGTTGCCGAACGTGGAGGAACGGAACACCTCGCGGACCTCTGCGGTACCGAGCTGCACCTCCTCGTACTCCGGCTTGAGCATGCCCTTGAGGGCGAGCTCGATGTCATCGATGGCTCCGTA
>JASLBS010000084.1 GCA_030146405.1 Arthrobacter sp. | reverse complement strand
CCCGAATGTTATTGAAACAGCCAAACCAACGCCGAAGCCGATGATGCTAAGTAATCGTGTCAATTTCCACTTCTCCAACCCACGTTCCATATTACGTGGGCTATATCTCGCGCTGTGTTGACCGTATCTACCACTCTGCCTATTATGCCAGGCGCGTGGTGGTTCTCATCTTCGTCTTCAGAACTGGATGTGACACTACGACTTGTTCGCTGCGTCCGAGATGAGCGCCAGGTAGTCCTCGAGCACCCAGGAGATGGACAGGGGTGTGGGGTTCGCCGCGGTGCCGAGCGGTGTGGTGCCGGGCAGGTTCACGATCGCCTTGTTGGCGACGGCGGGGACCTGGGAGAGCAGCGGGTCGGCTTCGAGGGTGTTCACGAGCTCATCGTCCCCGTAGGTGACGATGATGTCGACGTCGTCGAGCACATCGGCCCGCTCCGTGCTGATGGTGCCGGAGAAGAGATCGGTCTCCGCCGACGCCGTGGCGACGCTCTCGGGAGTCGCGAGGTCCAGGTCCTCGAAGAACATGGCCCGGGTGTCGTGCGTGGTGTAGTAGCTGACCTCGCTGAGGTCCGTGGGGTCCACGTGGGTCATGAACATGGTCTTCTTGCCGGCGATGTCCGGGAACTCCGCGACGGCGTCGCTGATCTGCGTGTCCAGGTCCGCGACGAGCGCCTCGCCCTCCTCGGCCATCCCCATCCCCGCGCTGTTGAGCTCGATCATCTCGCGCCACGGGGTTCCCCAGGCGGTTTCGGGGAAGGCGACGACGGGGGCGATCTCACTGAGGGTGTCGTAGTCCTCCTGCGTCAGGCCCGAGTAGGCCGCGAGGATCACATCGGGGTTGGTGTCCGCCACGGCTTCGAAGTCGATGCCGTCGGTCTCGTCGAACAGGACCGGCGTCTCTCCCCCGAGTTCGTCGAGCTTCTCCGAGACCCAGGGGAGGATGCCGTCGCCGTCGTCGTCCCCGAAGGTGACGGCCGCCATGCCGACGGGCACCACGCCGAGGGCCAGCGGCACCTCCTGGTTGGCCCAGGAGACGGTCGCGATGCGCTCCGGCTTCTCCGGGATGGTGGTGGTGCCGAGTGCGTGCTCGATGGTGATGGGCTCGAAGCCCTCGCCCGACGCAGCCGGGGCAGCCTCACCGGCAGGAGTGGAGCAGGCCGCGAGGCCGATCGTGAGAGTTGCCGCTGCAGTGAGGGCGAGGAGTCTGGGGGCGCGAAGCATGGGATCCTTCCGGGGAATTCGATCAGACGATACCGAACTGCTACCGGTCGGATCGACCTCTGGAGCGGCAGGTAAGGCTTACCTTAGCAGTCATTAGCGAACATGTTTGTGACGTATTAGAAACCCGATGTCCGCACCGGTGCCACGTCCGGCACTGGCCATCCGGCCAGTGCCGGACTGTCCCCGCGGCCGGGGCGCGCAGGGAGCGTCCCGGGCAGGCTGGAAGACATAACAAACCCCCGGAAGGACACCATCATGACCAGCACCTCGACCCACCCGGCGCGGTCCCTGCGCACCCGCTGGACCGCCGTCGCCCTCGCCGCTGCCGTCACGGCCGGCACCGGCACCGTCTGGCTGCAGTCCGGCGCACTCGAGCCGGCTTCCGCCGGAGCCCCTGTCTCCGCCACTGCCACTGATACCGCGACCGGCGCGCCGTCCCAGGGAACCGAGCAGGGCACCGAGTTCGCCCGGGCGCAACTGCAGAAGCTCATCGACGCGGGGTACCCGTCCGCGTCGGTGGCCGTCACCGACCCTCAGGGCCGCACCACCGAGGTGGCCCTCGGCACCGGGAACCTCGCCACCGCCGCACCGGCACCCGTGGACGGGCAGGTGCGGATCGCGAGCAACACCAAGATGTTCGTCAGCACCGTGGTGATGCAACTCGTGGACGAAGGGGTCATCGCACTGGACGAACCCGTGGAGACCTACCTGCCGGGCCTGGTGACGGGCGAGGGGATCGACGGCGCGGGCATCACGGTGCACCAGCTGCTGCAGCACACCAGCGGACTGCCCGAGTACGTCGACCAGGTGGCCGCCGATGCTTTCGGCGCCCAGCACACCTACGTGTCCCCGCGGGACATGCTGGACCTGGCCCTGGCGAAACCGGCGGTCTTCGCGCCGGGCGAGAAGTGGGAGTACAGCAACACCAACTACCTGGTGCTCGGGCTCCTCATCGAGAGGACCACGGAACGGCCGCTGTACGAGGAGATCGACCGCCGCATCGTGGAACCGCTCCACCTGTCGGACACCTACCTGCCCGTGCCGGGTGAGCAGGAACTGCGGGGAGAGCACGCCCTCGGTTATCACGTGGACACCGCTGGTGACCTCCGGGAGATCAGCACCCTGGACACCTCCTTCGCCTGGTCCGCCGGCGCCATGGTGTCCACGCCGAGCGAGCTGAACACCTTCATGCAGGCACTCCTCCGTGGGGACCTGACCAGCCAGGAGAGCCTCGCGGAGATGCAGCGTGGGGTACCCGCGGGGGACGAGCTGTGGCCGGAGGCCACCTACGGGCTGGGACTGCAGAGCTTCCCGCTGCGCGACGGAAGCCTCTCCTGGGGTCACGGCGGCGACATCCCGGGCACGCAGACCCGCAACGCCGTGGGCCCCGACGGCACGGCCGTCACCATCGCGGTGGGCGCCCTCCCCTGGGCGATCATCGACCCCGCCGACGACGAGAAGCTCATGGACGGGTACCGGATCGTGGTCGACGTCCTCGACGAGCTCCTGTGGGCGGCCCAGTGACCGGCCATGACAGCACCGGTGTGCGGCGGGCACCGGTACGGGCGTGGTTGACTCGTCCCGTGCGAAGGATCACGCCCGACGGGCAGAACGAACGACGACGGCCCCTGCTGCCGCCGATGCTGGTCCTCGCAGTGGCGCTCATCCACCTCGTGGCCGGCGTCGGCGGGGTGCTGGAGCCCGACCCCGGATGGATTCTCGCGTCGGTGCAGGCCGCGCTCGTGATCGGTCAGGCACTCGCCCTGCTGGTGCGCCACACCCGGCCGGTCACGTCCGCCACCCTCGTGGTGCTGCTGCACTGCGCGCTGCTCGCCATGAGCGGTGCGGAACTGGGGATCGGCAGCCTCGCCGTGATGATCTCGGTCTTCACCCTGGTACGCCGGGCCCAGCGGGCACGGGCGTACTGGACGATCGCCGTGCTCGCGGTCATCAGCACCACCGTCGCCTTCTTCGCGGCGCTCCTCGGCGGTTCCCTGCCCCCGGCAGCGGTGGTGGGCGTCGCGGCTGCACGGCTGCTGATCGAGTACATGGCCCCCGCCGTGGTCGCCGAACTCGCCCTCGGCCGTGAGCAGCTCGCCGGCGCAGCCCGCGAGAAGAAGGCGTTCGGCGACCGCGAGCGCACCTACCTCGCGGACCAGGGGCGGAGGGCCGAGCGCACCGCCCTGGCCCGCGAGCTGCACGACATCGCCGGGCACCACCTCTCGGGGATCATCGTGAGCGCCCAGGCCGCGGGCGCCCTCATCGATTCGGACCCGGCACGCAGCCGCTCCATGCTGCGGGAGCTCGAACAGGAGGCACGCGCCACCATGGTGGACCTGCGCGGGACGGTGGGCCTGCTGCGGCCGGACGCCGATGACCGGGACGACGCCGGGCGCACTCCCGTGGGAAGTCCGGGCGTCGGGGACCTGCCGGAACTGGTCGGGACGGCGGAGCGACGGGGTCAGCGCGTCAGCTACACCGAAGCGGGCGAACCCTTCCGGCTGGGGCCCCTCGCGGAGGCCTCCGTGTACCGCATGGTGCAGGAATCACTCGCGAATTCCGCCCGTCACGCACCCGGCGCCCGGTGTTCCGTGTCTCTCGAGTACTCCCCGGATGAGATGGTGGTGCTCGTGGACAACGAAGCACCCGGACCGGACATGGAAGTACGCCCGACGGCGGACGGGCGCCGTGGCGACGGGCGTGGGTACGGGCTCGTCGGGATGAACGAGCGGGCCGAACTGATCGGTGCGGACCTCAGCACCGGACCGTCGGAGAACGGCGGGTGGCGCAATGTCCTGCGGGTCCCCCGGCCCGGAGGTGGATCCCGCCGATGATCCGCGTCCTCGTGGTGGACGATCAGGTGATCGTGCGCACCGGCCTGTCCATCCTGCTCGGCTCCGCAGAAGGCCTCTCGGTGGTCGGTGAGGCGGGTGACGGTGCCGAGGCCGTCCGGCTCGCGCGGGAACTGCAGCCCGACGTGATCTGCATGGACATCCGCATGCCGGTCCTGGACGGTATCGCGGCGACCGCCATGATCACCGCCGACGCCGAACTCTCCAGCGAGATCCTGATCCTGACGACGTTCGACATCGACGAGGACATCTTCGCGGCCCTCGAGGCGGGCGCAGCGGGCTTCCTCCTCAAGGGAGCGGACGAGGACACGCTCCTGAACGCCGTGCGATCGGTGGCACGGGGCGACGGTACCCTCGATCAGCGCCTGACCCGCCGGATCCTCCGGGAATTCGGTCAGCGCCGGGCGGACACCGGCCCGGCGAGCGTGCCTCCACCCCAGCTCCCGGTACCCCTGACGGCACGTGAGCTGGAAGTGCTGCAGATGCTGGCCCGGGGCCTCTCGAACGCGGAACTGGCCGCGCAGCTCTTCGTGGAGCAGACCACGATCAAGTACCACCTCGCCGGGCTGCTGCAGAAGACGGGGGCCCGGGACCGCCTGCAGGCCGTGCTGTGGGGGATCCGGCAGGGGCTCGTCAGCGTGAACCCACGCTGACGAGCCCCTGCTCGGGTCTGATCCCGGACTAGCGCTCCACGCGCTCCGTCTCGATGATCTCCTTGCGCACCTGCCCGGTGACCACCTCGTCCTCCGTGTGGACCTCGCGGCTCACCCGGACGCGCTCGATCGGCACCACGTCGATCTCCACCCGAGGCCTCTCCTCGTACAGGACCACCTCGGTGATGTCACCGGCGAAGGCGGTCTCCACGGCGGAGTACAGGCGCTCGCGCTCGGCCTTGCTGAACGTGCCCTCGCCGTCGTCGTAGAGGGGCTTGCCGTCCTTGACGGGTACGCGCTCCACCACGAGCTCCTCCCGCCGGATCTGCACCGTCATGGTGACGTCCTCGGTGACCACGCGCTTGACGAGGCGCACGCGCTCGGTCTCGCGGAGCTCGGTACCCACGCGCAGTTCCTCTTCGGACCGCGTCATCTCGAAGGGTCCGTCATCACCGGCCGAGGAGGTGCCGGCAGGGGCGTCCGCGAAGTCGTGCTTCCGGCGCGACGTGGTGGTTTCGGCGAGGGCTTCGGGGTCCACGCCCTCCTTGGCCTCCATCAGACCGTAGTAGCGCAGGAGGTGCTTCTCCTCCTCGGGGCTGAGGTGCCCGTCCTGCGACATCTTCGGTGATTCGTAGACCTTGGCGTGGGAGTAGGGCAGGCGGACGTTCTGCCCGTCCAGACTGGCACCCACCAGCGGGGCGAACGATTCCGGGCTGCCCGAGGGGTGCGTGCTCACGGTGACCCAGCTGGGTTCCCCCGTGGCGTCGTCGACGTAGAGCTGCCCCATGGCGCCGAGGACTGCTCCGTCCTCGCTCAGCACATTGGCGCCGGCGTTCATGGAGTCCTTCATCTGTTCGAACGTGATCATGATGGCCCTTTCGAGAGTTTGGCTTCCTCTCACCGTAAAGTGCGGCCGGAATGATAGCAAGCATGCTTACTGTTGGCTTGACCGAAATCCTGCGCCTCAGCCCGTGAGCACCCCGATGACCACCAGCACCACGGGGAGGTACAGCACACCCGCCACGGTCTGCAGCGTGATCGTGGAGGCCATGAGGCGTGCGTCCCCACCCAGTGCCCGCGCCATCACGTAGGCGGACGACGCCGTGGGCAGTGCCAGGAAGAGGATCACCGTGGCGGCGGCCTCACCGGTGAGGCCGACCAGCAGGCACCCCGCGATGCCCAGTCCCGGCAGCACCAGGAACTTGATCCCCGTGGCCAGGCCCACCGCCCCCAGGTTCCGCCCGATGCTGCTGAGTTCCAGCGCCGCACCCACGCACAGGAGGCCGAGCGGCAGGGACGCACTTCCGAGTGCACCCACGAGGCCGGCGAGGCCCGGTGGCAGCCCGATCCCGGTGACGTTGAGGAGCAGGCCCACCCCGCAGCCCAGGATCAACGGATTGGTGACGATGCTCCGGGCAGTCCCGCCGAGGCTCAGCTTCTCCGCCCCGTACCGCGCGAACACGAGCGTGCAGATGACGTTCACGAGCGGCACGAGGAC
>JASLBS010000201.1 GCA_030146405.1 Arthrobacter sp. | reverse complement strand
CTTGTAGTTGAGCCGGTGAGGAGTACCCGTCATGCCTGATGAGAAGGAACTGGCTGCGGAAGCGGACGAGAACAGTACGGTCGCCCTGTTGCAGGACATGGTGCTCGACAGTGATGACGTGCAGGAGTTCCTCGACGGCCTGGTCACGGTCGCCTCGACCGCGTTCACCGGTACGCATGGAGACGTCTTCTGCGGTGTGACCCTGCTCCGTCCCCGGTCGATGACCACGGTGGCCAGTAGCAACGAGCAGGCCCGGGTGATGGATGAGGTGCAGTACGGCTTCGACGACGGCCCGTGCCTCCGGGCCGCCCGCGAGGGCCACACCGTCCACATTCCCGACTTCCTGGCGGAGACGCGGTTCCCCGAGTACCGGGAGGCTATCGCCAGTTATGGTGTGCGCTCCGCCCTGGGAATCCCCATCCGGCTCGACGCCGGGGCCAGCGCAGGTCTGGATTTCTACTCCACGAGACCCAATGCGTTCTCGGAGACCAGCATCGCGGTGGCGGAGGGATTCGCACGCGACGCCTCGAAATCCCTGCGGCTCGCCGTCCGGATAGCGACCCTCAATGACAAGTCCGACCACATGAGGAACGCGATGGAATCACGGACCACCATCGACCTCGCTGTCGGAGCCATCATGGGACAGAACCGGTGCAACCAGGAAGAGGCGATCACGATCCTCCGTTCCGCCTCACAGGGCCGCAACGTCAAACTGCGGGATCTGGCCTCTGATCTGCTGACCGCTCTGGGTCAAACAGCGCCGGTTCGTACACACTTCGACAACTGACTCCGTCGCGGTCGCGCGCATACCATCGGCTACTGGTCCGGGGTGGCGTCGACGTCGCTGTCATCCGACTCATCGGGCAGGAGGCGTGGGCCGTTGATCTCTTCCTCGACCTGACGCGCGAGGGTCCGCAGTTTCCTGCCGTCGCGCATCGAGTACTCGCGCGGTTCCTGATCGATGACGCACAACGTGCCGATCGTCCACCCGCCGGGACCGCGGAGCGGGTAGCCGGCGTAGAAGCGGATGTACGGCTCCCCGATGACCAGCGGATTGTCCTTGAATCGGTCATCCTCCAGGGCATCGCGAACGATCAGCGGGCCGGCGTTGCGGATCGTGGCATTGCAGAACGAGATCTCCCGCGGCATGTTCTGCTGAACCGGCCCGATCACGGACTTCAGGAACTGCCGCCGGTCATCGATCAGTGCCACGATCGATGAGCTGACCCGGAAGTAGTCCCTGGCTTCCTTCGTGATCCGGTCGAATCTCGCCTCCTGCTCGGTGTCCAGCAAGTGCGAGCGGGTCACAGCGTCCAGGCGTTCGTGTTCCTGCTCCTCCGGGGTGAACAGGAACGCGCCCGCCGCCCCGAGGGCCCTGCGGGAATTCTCGGACGCCTGTGACGGCTGGTCGACGGCGCACCGCGAAACACGCAGGTTGGTCTCGGAGGGTGCGAGAAGATCATTCGTGGCGTCGGCGAGCAGGTCGCACTCCCCGACCGGAAGAACCAGTAACCCGGCAAGGTACGCCTCGATCTCGAACCGCGAGACCGCTCCGCCCATGCCGTAGTAGGTGACCCACACGTCCTTGACGCTGAGATGGGCGGACGATATCGCTGCCCGCATCTGCTGAACCTGCATCTGAGCGTTCATGTCCATATCCTCCGGGCTTATTGGCCCACCGCAGCCGTTTGATTACTGCTGCAGAGCCTGACCGGCAATCCACTACTTCAACAGCTTACTTACTATCCGAACCGTACCAAGGACTGACACCGGGCACACCGGTCAGTCGGGCGTTGCACATCCTGCTGCCCGCGGGATCTCCCGTGGGCGGGTTCGTGGCTGATTTGCTGCGCTCCGTATTACCGATGGCCAGCTGTTCCCCGCGCGGGGAGCCTCCACTAGATGACCCGGGCCGCGGATCGGGCTAGGACGTGATGTCGCCGAGCGTCGCATCGAGGGAGGCGAGGAACGGATCGGCGTCGGTGAACAGCAGGAATTCGGGCGAACCCGCCCCCATGCCGATCCGCCGGCCCCTCACCCGCTCGTCCGCATACACTGGGAGCACGGTGCTGCTCCCGAGCGGGGTGATGGTGCCGGGCTCGTACCCGGTGATCTCGAGGGCCGCCTCCGGTTTCACGAGGGTCGCCTTGTTCACGGCGGCCAGGGAGCGCAGTTTCACCCAGTCAAGGCGACGCGTGCCCGGAATCAGCACGAACGCCGTCGCGCTCCCGCTGGTCTTCACCACCATGGTCTTCACGCCGTCCTCGACCGTGATGCCCTGCCCGGCCGCGACCTCGTCGAACGTACCTTCACCCCTGGGCACCAGCACGATCTCCAGGCCACGGGCTTCGGCATCACGTTCCGCCGGAAGGGGGCGGGAGGGGTAGTTGTCCATGGGAGCCATCGTAGGGCTAGCCGCGCATGGCCAGCCGCGCGTCCTCGACGCGAGCGGCACCACTCACCGACCCGTAACGGCCGGTGCCTTCGAGGCGTCGGTGAATACGCCGACGGCCGGATGGCTAGGCTGGGTGAATGGCAACAGTAATCCTCGTGCGGCACGGCCGCACCACAGCGAATGCCTCCGGACTGCTCGCCGGGCGGACCCCCGGCGTCAGCCTCGACGAGGTGGGCCGCGACCAGGCTGCCGTCACCGGGACGCGCCTCGCCGCCGTTCCCCTCGTCGGAGTGGTGTCGAGCCCCCTCGAGAGGTGCCGGCAGACCGCCCAGTTCATCCTCGACCGCCAGCCGGTCACCCCGCACGCCCCGGTCGACGACGCCATTACCGAGTGCGATTACGGCACCTGGCAGGGCCGCACGCTCGGTGAGCTCGCGAAGGAGGATCTGTGGTCGGTGGTGCAGTCGCAGCCCTCCGCCGTCACCTTTCCCGGCGGTGAGTCCATGGCCGCCATGCAGGCGCGCTCGGTGGCGGCGATCCGACGCCACGATGCAGCCTTCGAAGCCGAGCACGGGCCGGGGGCAGTATGGGTGGCGGTGAGTCACGGTGACATCATCAAGTCGATCCTCGCCGACGCGCTCGGCATGCACCTCGACCTGTTCCAGCGCATCAGCGTGGGCCCGGCCTCCGTGTCGATCGTGCGCTACGGCACGGGCCGCCCCACCGTCCACATGATCAACACCGACGCCGGGGATCTGTCGTGGCTGAAGGCCAGCGATCCCTCTGCCGATGCACCGGTGGGCGGTGGCGCAGGGCACACCGCGCCACCGGCCTGATGAGCCTAAAATAGACCTATGCCTACAACCGTTCACGAGTTCGCCTGGCCTGACCGCGTCGTCGTCGGCACCGTCGGCGTCCCAGGGCAGCGCACGTTCTACCTGCAGGTGCAGACCGGGAAGCAGATCGTCAGCATCGCCCTGGAGAAGCAGCAGTCCGCCCAGCTCGCCGAGAAGATCGACGAGATCCTCGACCAGCTCATCACCGTGGAGGGCAACCCCTTCAGCGTTCCCACGAGCATTCCCCTGGAGCTCGTCGACAACGACGATCTCCAGGCCGTCGAGGAGCAGTTCCGCACCGGCGTCATGAGTCTGGGCTGGGACCCCACGACGGCGCAGATCGTCATCGAGGCCTACCCCCTCGCCGAGGTCGACGCCGACGACGAGGGATTCCTCGAGGACGACGAGGCCGACGCCTCCGAAGTACTGCGGGTACGCATGCCGGTCGGTACCGCTCGGGCCTTCGCCAAGCGCACCCGCGAGGTGGTGGGTGCCGGGCGTCCGATCTGCGTGATCTGCGGACAGCCCATCGACGCCGACGGGCACACCTGCGCCATTCCCGAGGCCTGATGCCGGCGCCCGACCTGGTGACCGCCGAGCTGACGCTCACCGGCCGCATCACGACGGCGTCGAACGCCACCTTCCTCGGCACCATCGGCGAGGCGGCGGTGGTCTACAAGCCGATCAAGGGTGAGAAGCCGCTGTGGGACTTCCCCGACGGTTTCCTCGCCCACCGCGAGGTGGCCGCCTACCGGGTCTCCGAGGTCCTCGGCTGGAACATCGTGCCGCGCACCTGGCTGCGCGAAGGTCCGTTCGGCGAGGGCATGGTGCAGCTCTGGCAGGAGACCGACCCGGACCAGGACGCCGTGGACCTGATCCCGGCGGACGAGGTGCCGGAGAGCGGCTGGAAGCAGGTTCTCGAGGGTCAGGACGAGAGCGGGCAGATCATCGCCCTCGTCCACGAGGACACGGCGCCGCTCCGACGCATGGCGGTGTTCGACGTGATCGCCAACAATGCCGACCGCAAGGGCGACCACATCCTCGCCATGGGCGACCGGCACCGGTACGGCGTGGACCACGGGCTCACCTTCCACGGCGACCACAAGCTGCG
>JASLBS010000182.1 GCA_030146405.1 Arthrobacter sp. | reverse complement strand
GAAGGCCCCCAGCGCGCGGCCCAGTTCCACGGGACGGCCGAGGGAGTCGCCCTTCCAGAACGGGAGCTTGCCGGGCTGCCCGAAGGCGGGGGAGACCAGCACGCGGTCGTGCGTGATCTCCTCGATCCGCCAGCTCGTGGCGCCCAGTGCGAAGACGTCGCCCACGCGCGATTCGTAGACCATCTCCTCGTCCAGCTCGCCCACGCGGCGGCCGCCGGCGCGTGCCCCCTCGCCCTCGGAGCCCACGAGGAACACCCCGAAGAGTCCGCGGTCCGGGATGGTGCCTCCGGACGTGACGGCGAGGCGCTGTGCTCCCGGCCGGCCCGTGATGGTGCCTTCCACCCGGTCCCAGATGATGCGTGGCCGCAGTTCGGCGAACTCGTCGGACGGGTAGAGGCCGGCCAGGAGGTCGAGCGTGGCGTCGAACGCGGAGCGCGGCAGGGTGGCGAAGGGAGCGGAGGCGCGGACGACGTCGAACCATTCCTCGACGTCGATGGTGCCCAGCGCCGCGGCGGCCACGGTCTGCTGCGCGAGGATGTCCAGCGGGTTGGTGGGGATGTAGAGGGGCTCGATCTGCCCGGCGAGCATGCGCTCCACCGTGACCGTGGTGTTCACGAGGTCGCCCCGGTGCTTCGGGAACAGGACGCCCTGGGACACCTCGCCCACCTGGTGTCCCGCGCGGCCCACGCGCTGCAGGCCGCTGGCCACGGAATGGGGTGATTCCACCTGCACCACGAGGTCCACGGCACCCATGTCGATCCCGAGTTCGAGCGAGCTCGTGGCGACGACGCAGCGCAGGCGCCCCGACTTCAGGTCGTCCTCGATGAGCGCCCGCTGGTCCTTCGACACGGAACCGTGGTGGGCGCGGGCGAGGAGCGGCTCACCCCCGGCACTCTGCCCGGCCTGCGCCATCATCTGCGCCGGGGTCGCCGTGGTGTGGGCGAAAGCCGGAGGGGCGGCCGGAGCAGCTGTCCCACCGCCCGCGGCCCAGACCGCATCGCGTTCGAGGCGCTCGGTGTGGATCTCGTTGAGCCGTGCCGTCAACCGCTCGGCGAGGCGGCGCGAGTTCGCGAAGACGATCGTGGAACGATTCGCCTCGATGAGGTCGACGATCTTCTCCTCCACATGCGGCCAGATGCTCGCCTGCGGTGCGGCATCACCGTCGTCGTCGGTACCGGCAGCGGCCCCGCCCAGCTCCGTCATGTCCTCCACCGGCACGGTCACGGTGAGGTCCCACTGCTTCCTCGACGGCGGCGCCACGATCTCCACCGGGGCATTGCCGGAGAGGAACCGAGCCACCGTCTCCTTCGGTTCCACCGTGGCCGAGAGACCGATCCGCTGCACGGGCTTGTCCAGCAGGGCATCGAGGCGCGCCAGGGACACGGCGAGGTGTGCTCCCCGCTTGGTGCCGGCCACCGCGTGCACCTCGTCGAGGATCACGGTGTCCACCTCCATCAGCGTCTCGCGCGCCTTCGAGGTGAGCATGAGGAACAGGGATTCGGGGGTGGTGATGAGGATGTCCGGCGGCCGGGTGAGCATGGCGCGCCGCTCCGCCTGCGGCGTGTCACCCGAGCGGACTCCCACGGTGATGCTGGGAGCGGGGAGGCCGAGACGCTTGGCCGTCTGCGTGATGCCGATCAGTGGTGCCCGCAGGTTCCGCTCGACGTCGACACCGAGTGCCTTCAGCGGGGAGATGTAGAGGACGCGGGTGGTGCGCCTGGGCTTCTTCGCAGCGGCCTTGCGGCCCTTGGCGGGCGCGGCGGGCCCTGCTTCCTCGACGTCCCCGTCGTCGTCACCCGAGGCGATCAGCCGGTCCAGCGCCCAGAGGAAGGCCGCGAGGGTCTTGCCCGATCCGGTGGGAGCCACCACGAGCGCGTTGGACCCCGCCGAGATGGCGGACCAGGCGCCCTCCTGCGCGGCGGTGGGCTCGGAGAAGGCACCCGCGAACCATTCGGAGGTTGCGGGGGTAAAGCGTGTCAGCACCGGCGTCACGTTCTCATCATGCCCCAGCACACCGACAGTCGACGGCCGGCCACCTCCCCGGCACAACGACGGCGGGCACCTCTTCCGGTGCCCGCCGTCGTCGTGGCCGATGCCTGCCGGGCGGAGGTGGAACCGCCCTTCGCAGGGCTTCCGCCGGGCCCCGGTCAGGCAGCGGGCTGGAGCGTGCCCACGTGCATCAGTACGATCGAATCCGCCGAGCAGACCGGGAGCTCCTGCGGCAGGATCAGGGAATCCGTGGCGCCCGGAGGATAGACGCGAAGACCACTCGCGGGTACCAGATCGCAGCTCTCGCCGTAGTTCTGCGCGTTGGTCTGCTGCAGTGTGGAGGTCGCGGAGGCTCCCGGAGCCAGCGTGACGGCGACGGCACCCGAGCCGTCGCGGTCGGCCGGTGCACCGAGCTGCGCGCCGGCCGCATCCACGAAGGACACTCCGGGGTAGCCCTGCACGGTGCAGTCCTGCTCCGAGGCGTTCGTCAGCACGAGCATCCGGTACACACTGCCTGCCGCACCACCGCCGAGCTGGTCCTGGACAGAGCCGGTCAACTGGGCTGCGGCGCAGAGCCCGGCGGCTGCTGGAGCGGCGGGTTCCGTGGGCGGCGCAGCATCCGGGGTCGGGGTCGGTGGTTCCGCCTGGACAGGTTCCTCGGCAGATTCCTCCGCAGGATCCGCCGCGGGAGCCTCGGGCTCGGCCGGTGCCGGAGTCTCCGGATCTACCGGAGCTGCGGAGTCGGCCGGAGCCGAGTCGCTCGGGCTCGGCTCGGCCGAAGGCGACGGCGCCTGGCTCGACGCCGTTCCGGAGGGTGCATCAGCAGCTTCCCCTCCCGGATCCGATGATGTGCAACCACTCAACACGATGAGCGCTCCTGCCGCTGCGACGGCGGTGATCCAGCGCTTGCTCCCCAGCAAATTAGTCATGAGCACACCCTACGTCCGCTGCTCGGGGCGTCCGGTAGGTGGAGGACGGCGTGCCGGGATCGTTATCCGGTCGCGGTCTACTCGTGATGGTAGGAGCGGCCGCCGGCGATCTCCTGGGCCCGGTAGACCTGCTCCGCGAGGATGAGCCGCACGAGCTGGTGGGGGAACACCAGCGGGGACAGGGACCAGACGAAGTCCGCCCGTTGGTGCACCTGCTGGTCCACGCCGTAGGCACCACCGATGATCACGGTGACGCTGCGGGAGGCCTCGAGCGGTTGCAGCAGGGCGCGCGAGAGCGCGGGGGAGTCGATGGCCTCGCCGCGCTCGTCCAGCAGCACCACGAAGTCGTTCCCGGAGATCCTGGCGAGGAGCCGCTCCGACTCCTCCTTGCGGGCGGCGTCGTCCTGCCGTGCCGAGTGGGCGATGAGCTGCCAGGAGAGGTCGAAGGGCTTCTTCAGGCGCTTGGCGTAGCGCTCGATCCCGTCCACCACCCAGCCCTCGTGCTTGCGGCCCACAGCGAGCACCCGAATTGCCATGTCCTCAGGCTATCGCGCTGGCCACAGGCCTCGGCGAGGGGCAGGCGAGGGGGTACGCCCGGGGAGTCGTCATCATCCTGTTCATCTCATCCGATCTCATTGCCGTCGCGGCGTCTGTTCCGCACCTGATCATCAGGTTGAGCGTGAAGCATGGATGCGGTCGTACTACGAGCCCGCTCGTCACCTCGGCTCGGAGAAATATGCGCTCCTGACGCGCTGGCCCTCTCGCCTGGCCGGTTGCCTCGATGTTCGCCGTCCATGTGCGCCGCTCGCCGGGTCCCCGTGCGTCGCGATCATGCGCGGGGGAGGGTGCGTCCGATCGTATGATCAGCTGATGCAGAGAACCCACCAGCGCCCTGCGACAGACACCGGCACGGCCGGCCGGACCCTGGCGCGTGTCATCACCGAAGTCTTCGCGCCCGTTGTGCTCGTAGGGGGCTTCCTTCTGGCGCAGCCCCTGCTCACTCCCGGGGTCACCTGGGTCCAGGGCATCACGGCAGCCGTCTTCACCGTGGGCCTGCCGTTCGCGCTGGTGCTCGTCCTGAAGCACCGCGGTACCGTCACCGATCACCACGTCAGCGTCCGCGAACACCGGGCCCCGATCCTGGTTGCAGCCGCTCTCTCATTGGGGATGGGCGCGCTGCTGTTGATGTTCCTCCAGGCTCCCGCCGCACTCTTCGGTGAGGTCGGAGGTGTCTTCATCGGTCTCGTCCTGTGCCTGCTGGCGAATCTGGTGTGGAAACTCTCCGTCCATGCCGCCGTCGTCGCCTACGTGGCACTTGTCCTGCTCGCGCCCATCCCGGTCATGGGGCCGGCGCTGGCCCTGCTGCTCGCCTCGGCCGTCGGCTGGTCCAGGGTGCGGCTCGGGGACCATACGCCGGGACAGGTCCTCGCCGGTCACGCCGTGGGATGCCTCGTGTTCGCAGCGGCACTGCTGCTGCCCTGACGAGGCTCCGTCGAGACTCCTGCCAAGGGCAGGAAGGAGTGCCGGGGTGCTGGGCGTAGGGTGAAAGCCGGACGAAAGGAGCACCTCATGAAGAAAATCCTCATGGTACTGACCAGCGTTTCCGAGATCGGCGACACGGGGGAGAAGACCGGTTACAACGTGGCCGAAGCCGCCCACCCCTGGAAGGTCTTCAAGGACTCGGGGCATTTCGTCGACTTCGCGTCCATCAAGGGCGGTCAGCCCCCACGTGACGAGGTGGACTCCACCGACCCTCTCCAGGTTGCCTTCACGGAGGACGAGACCACGCGGGCAGGCCTCTACAACACCGCCCGGGTGGATGTCATCGACCCCACCCAGTACGACGCCGTCTACCTCGTGGGTGGCCACGGCACCATGTGGGACTTCCCGGACAGTGAGGGACTGCAGAAGCTGGTGGCCAGCGTGTACGACGCGGGCGGCCTCGTCGGCGCGGTCTGCCACGGGCCGGCCGGTCTCCTGAACGTCGAACTGGACAACGGGTTCCGCCTGGTCGAGGGGCGGAAGGTCGCTGCCTTCACGAACGACGAGGAGGTCGCGGCGGGGAAGGACACGGTGATTCCGTTCTTCCTGGCGGACCGCCTCGAGGAGCAGGGCGCCACGCACGTGTCCGCCGGTGCCTTCGAGGAGAAGGTCGTGGTCGACGAGCGGCTGGTGACAGGACAGAACCCTGCATCGGCTGCCGGCGTGGCCAAGGAGATGGAGAAGCTGTTCGCGGAGGTCATCCACCAGGAGAAGGCCGAGGAGCAGAACGAGACGCAGGCGCTGCGGACGGCGAAGGACGCGGAGAAGGCCGCTGCGGTCGAGGCCGAGCACTGACCCTTCGGTTGTGATGTGATCGGCGGGGGCGTCAGGACGGTGGGCGACCGGTCGGATCCTTCCGCGTGCAGATGCTTCTGCTCAGAAGACGTGGATGATCTGGGATTCGGCCGGAAGCTCTGCGCCTCCTGACGTCGCGAACGCGAGGGGTATTCCCCGGGCATGTGGCCAGTCAGTGCTGTCGGTGACCTGCACATGGACATGCGGTTGTGTGCTGTTCCCCGAGTTCCCGCACTGACCGATCCGCTGGCCGGTCTGCACCACCTCACCGACGTCGACGCAGACCGACCCTTGACGTAGGTGCGCTACCACCACGAACGGCCCTTCATCGCCCAGAGCGATCACGACATGATTGCCGGCAATCGCGCCTGCTCCTTGATGGATGCGTTGCGCCTGCCCTGCCATGTACGGGACGAGCGCGAGCTGCGATCGTCGGGCCTCGTGGTCGTTCTCGCCGTCATGACTGATCACCACGGTGCCGGTAGTGGGTGCCACCACGGTCGCCCCGAAGCCGACGAACGTCTCCGGTGGTTCCGTCGCTACGACCGCCCGCCAGTGCCAGGCAGCCGAGCGCCCATGACGATCCACGGGGATGAAGTCGATGGCGAACGTGGTGCCCATCAGATCCGTGCCATGGCTCGGCACCCGACGCGCGGGGCTGTTCCGTGCGCGGAAACTACCCGCCAGTGGGTACTGCAACAGGATCGGATCATGGCTACCCCGGGGCGGCATCATGCTGCTCATTCTTATACCTGCACTTCACGAGAACCAGAGCCCATCCGCCCGGACCCCCGTTGCGGCCATCTCCTCCACCCATGACGGCGGAGGGCTCGAATCAGAACCGGCGGCGCGTCAGCACGAAAGCCGCCACGCAGACGGCCAGGAGGACGAGCGCAGCCGTTCCCCTGGAGGCTCCGGACGGGGGAGCGATGCGGGTTGAGGGGTCTTCGCCGCGTTGCATGATCGGGAGGTGCTCGACCGCGTGCGCCGCTCGCGTCAGTGCGGCACTGGCGGAGCGGAACGAGGGGTCGAGTTGCCCTGCCCCTCGGTGGATGAGCAGGTCGAGGCGATCGCGGGCCCGGTCGAGAACCGAGAGCGGCAGTGCCGCCACTACATTCCCGGGTGGTCTGCGCGCGACGATCGGGTGGGCACGGGTCGGAGCTACCCTACGGACGACTTCCCATGCCAGTCCGAGGAGCCGTAGCTGTGCAACGGGGACCCTGCTCTGCAGGCGGGGGAAGAGCTCGTCCTCCTCATCGCGCACGTCCTCGCGCAGCACCTCCACGAGACGGTCGAGCACCGGCCCGCGGTCGGCGGAGCGGGCATCCAGATGCTCGAGCCGGGTCACCAGCTCATTGACCTCCTGGTGCTCGCGCTCAATCTGTAGCGTGAGTTCCTCACCATCGGGCAGGGTTCGTCGCATGACCGGCCAGAGCACTGACTCCTCCGCGAACGCGTGCGGGAACACCAGTCGGTAGATGTCCAGGAGGACCCTGTCCTGCTCGTCCGGCGGTGTGGCGTCGAGCCGCTTCAGAAGCTGGTCGAGGGTGACGTGGTCGTTCTTCTGTCGGGTCAGCACGCTGAAGCGGCCGCCCAGTTCGGCAGTGCTCTGATCCGACAGCGATCTCATCAAACTTCTTTCCTCCCTGACGTGGGGTCCCAATTTTACTGCGGCGATTGGAGTTGGTGCCATGGCGATCCTGTGGTTCCTCCACGCAGTACATGGTCGCCCCGCGAGGTACGCAACGTGATCGCGGGATGGCTGAAGGCACGACCGACGGGAACGCTATCGCTACCCCCGCAGCCCTCGCCCTGGTCGATCCGGCGTACAAGGCCATCGAAGCTGTTGCTACCGCTCAGATCGCTGCGGCGACAGTAACGACATCCATCCTGATTCCCTTCACCGTCGCTTTCGTCGCTCACCTGCAGAAGCGGAAGGGCATCTCGGTTGAGAAGGAGCTGGACTTCTGCGAAACACGGAACAAAACCCGAGCATGAGCACCAGACCTGCGCGATCAGGAGGAGGCGCACCAAATGCTTGTTCGGCGACCTACTCTGCCTGGATCGTCAGGGCTTGAAGTCCAAACGTGGTGGGTGGCCGCCGGCCTTCTCGACGATCAGGGCGGAGAGGTCGCGGAGCTTGGAGTTGCGGGTATTCGATGCTTGTCTGAGTATCCCGAATGCCTTGTCCTGGGAACACCGGTTCTGCGCCATGATGATGCCGGTCGCCAGATCGATACTGGTCCTCGATTGCATCGCGGCCCGCATGTCCTCGGTGAGGACCTGGCTACGGTTCAGGTTCAGTGTCAGGTCGATTGCTCTGAGGGTCTGCTCGGCGAAGACAGCCGCAATGCGTTGCCTGTCAGGGGTGAAGAATCCAACTGGCTGCGCATAGAACGTCACTGCCGCTACGCCGGCGACAGCGAGGTTCAGCGGCACACTGAGGATCGATGCGAAGCCGCGAGATGCCGTGACTGCGAAGAACGGGGGATAGGTCGGGTCACTCGTGTCGTCGGCGACCTGCATACCGGCAGCGCTCAGGGCGCGCGGTGCCGGTCCTTCATCGAGGGCATGGGTGACGTTGAGGGCTTCATACAGTTCCCTGATCTGAGGCGATGCACTGCAGAACTGAGTTGCTTTCCCTGCGGCTTTGAACATCAGCCCGCAGGGAACGGTTCCGTCATCACTGAAGAGCTTTGCGCCGCAACCAGTCAGGTCCACCAGAACATCGATCAAGCTGCCACCGTCCGGGCTGGCCCGCGGTGAATCGATGACCGGGGACGCACTACGGGGCCGCATGAGACGAACAGTACGCTCACTCTGTCCTTTCACCACTACAACCAATGAAGGATCCGCAACATCGACGGTGGTTACGGCAACCCGAGCCGACGATCAATGCCCGTCCACAGGGGGGGGCTCGAGTTGCTGGGCTTTGTCGTTTGCGTCGTTGGTTTACTGCGAACCGGGCCTGCGGGAGTCGGGATTCCAAGTGTCGAGGCGGGCGCACGTCCTCCGGTGGCATTGACCGTCGGGGACGTCACGGGCCTGCCCGTTGACCATTGCTGCTCCGGTCGTAGGCCCTTGCTGGTGTGGAGCAGGGGATACGGTGGGCAGTGGGGAAGAAAGTAGGTGTACGTGAATACAGCACACTGGACGACCAGTCGCTTGTTGAGTACGGCCGCCCGATTGAACGATCATCACCAGGACCGGCGTCTGACGGATCTGAATGTGACTCACGCTGGTGCCACCACGCTGAAAGCTTTGTCGGACAGTGGTCCGATCAGCCAGACGGGCCTTGCCGTCCTGGTCCATGTACAAGCTCAGACCATGGGGAAGATCCTGGAGAAGCTGGAGTTCAAAGGGCTGGTGAACAGGGTCCGCGACACGGTGGATACCCGTTCGATACGCACCCGGATCACAGCCCGAGGGCAGACAGTAGTGCGGAGTATCGATCAGATGCGAGGGATCGCACCTGGACCAGACGGATCATTCGACCAGGTTTTCCGCGACCAGCTCATTGCCATCATTGATCGTCTCGGCCCAGCACCTGTTTGACGAAAAGTCGCGACCAGATTCTCACAGCCACCCGCTGGGCGAGCTGATCACCATCGATGTGCACACTCCACGTACGGAAACGAGACTCTCATGGAATTTCAGGACCAGAACGAGCAGGAGCCCGTTCCAGAAGCGGGTGACGTCGGTTCACTTGAAGATGTCAGAACGGCTCTTGTCGAGGATGTCGTCCAGTTCCTCGCTGTGGCCGCCCCGACAAGCAGCGACCCAGATATCACTCCACCGGGTCAATCCAACGCCTCGGCCGGGCAGAGACAAGCACTCCTGTGTGCGGCTGTCGCCGATGTCGAGGCGATCGATGAACGCCTCGACCACGCCCGCCCTTAACCCACCGGGTAGCGTCAACGCCCGTTCGTGGGGCTCCCCGGGAACCTGTCTCTCGTGAGCTGCCAGTAGCCAGATCAGGGCCTCACTACCTTCCGGCTGGTCTTGCACCTGTGCGGCGAGAAGTACAGGTCGCGGCAACGTGTAGGTGCGCGATCGTGACGTTACCTGCGTTCGATTTCCTTCAGTCGAGGGTGTTTGCGCTCTGATGTGCTGTCTCAGGTGAGCCAGCTCCACCAGCGGGACGGTTCGGGCTCCGGCCCGGGTTCAGGCTCGGGTTCGCCGCCGAGTGCTTGGGCGGCCTCGACGAGGTCGGTGGCGGTGAGCGTCATGACGTCGTCGCGGTCGAGTGTGTCGAGTTCCTGATCCGGGTTGCGGGAGAGCCTGAGTGCCTGGCGGTTGAGTGCCTGCTCGAACAGCGTGCGGGCGAAGCGGGCGTTGCCGGAGTCCTCTCCGACGTGCAGGCCCAGGAAGATGCGGCGCAGCATTTCGTCGGCATCGTCGGCGAGGACGTACTCGTGCTGGGCGAGCATCTGGTGGAAGATCGTCTGGAGCGCTTCCACTGAGTAGTCCGGGAAGGTGATCTCCCGGGCGAAACGGGACCGCAGGCCGGGATTCGAGAGGAGGAACGCCTCCATCAGCTGCGGATACCCGGCCACGATCACCACCAGTCGATGCCGGTGATCCTCCATTCGCTTGAGCAGGACCTCGATGGCCTCCGGGCCGAAATCCATGCGGCCGTCCTCGGGAGTCAGCGCGTAAGCCTCGTCGATGAACAGGACGCCGTCCAGCGCCCGTCGGATCACCCGATCCGTCTTGATCGCAGTTGCTCCGACGTACTGTCCGACCAGGCCGGATCGGTCGACCTCCACCAGATGGCCCTTCTGCAGCAGGCCGACAGCACGGTACATCTCCGCGAGAAGCCGGGCCACAGTGGTCTTACCCGTGCCGGGGTTGCCGAGGAACACCAGGTGCTGGGAGGTCGCCACCTCGGGTAGGCCGTGAGCTTTCCGGCGGGCCTGGACTTGGAGCAGGGCGACGAGGGCCCGCACCTGCTCCTTCACGGTGTCCAGCCCTACGAGCCCGTCGAGCTCGGCCTGTACCTCGGCGAGTGGCCGTGCGGGACCGGGACGTGGTGTGAGGAACTCACCGCGTAGGTCATCGACACGCTCCGACCCCGAGGATTTGAGCTGATCCGTGAGATGGCTCAGTGTCTCGCGCAGGTCCTCGATGGGGTTGCGGCTGGCAGCCATAAATCACTCCTCGGTAGCGGGTCGGCCGCAGATAGCCGATGGGTGGGTCGTCGAAGGGTACCGCACCCGGTTGCTGCGTCGGGGCCGGAGGTCGGGTGCTTGCCCTTTTGCTCACCGCTGTATCCAGTTGATCCAAGGTCCGTCCTCCGTCGAGAGACCAGGGGATGCGCATTGCGTCGGATGTCAGGTATGCGGCTTGCGCGATCACTTCGGGCAGCCTTGGGCCCAGTCTCCACCTGAACCCGGAGCGGTCCATGGTCATACCGGTGTGGGCGCTATGGCTCCTCTTGGTTCCTGCTACTTGAGTTGCGGGCAATGATCGCGAAGCGACACTGTGAGCCCCTGGTCCTATGACGAATCCCGAGGTACAGGCTGCCGCACGGTGTCGGTGTGGAAATCCTGCCCTGATCTTTGCCGGTTCTACCGGCTTTTGCTGATACTCGCACAGGAGGATTGAAGGGCCGGGATCCATGCTGAGGTCCGGGCACTTTCGGGCAACAGTCCGGGTCTCAAAGGCAAAGCCGGTGTGAACCGGTGACGCAAAGCCACGGAACCCCTTGAGTTCAAGGAGGGGGGTCAGCCGGGTTACCTACCAGTGAACGGTTTGAATCATGATCTCAACCTCGCCCTCGTCCCCGCCCACAGCTTCGGATACGGTCCCGCCCGCACTTTCTCAGGGCCCTTTCATACGTGTCTTCCTGCTGGTGTGCGCCGTTCTGTTGTTCTCGCTGGGCGGTCTTCCCTCCGCGCAAGCCACAGCGACGATCAGTTTCAGCAGTGCCTCAGGGGTGGCAGGAGCATCTGTGACAGTCACTGGTGCGGGGTTCCCGAAGAACACCAAGGGCACTGTGACAGCTGGTACGGCCAGCACCGCGATGCGCACCGACGCACAGGGTACTTTCCAGGCCTCGGTCGTCATTCCTGGTGGGTCACCCACCGTGGCCATCGCCGCGACTGCCGGCAAAGCATCAGCCTCCTCCCTCTTCACCGTGCTGGAAACAACAATCACCCCGGAACCTGTATCCGATCCGATTCCTGCACCTGCACCGGCTCCTGCTCCTGCTCCTGAGGCAGTGACAGTGGCTCCGGGATCGAAGGGTATCCGGTTCGGAATTGGGACGAATGGTGGTCCGGCCGCTGGAAGTGAACTCGACGAGGTAACAGCCCTTGCCGGTGAAGCCCCTTCACTGGTGTTGTCCTACAAGGACTTCAATCAGGCCCCTCCGTTGGCCGAACTCGACATGGTCCGTGCCAGGGGCGCGGAAACACTGTTGACCTGGGAGCCCTGGGCATGGGGTGGTGGGATCAATCAGCCTGCCTACTCCCTTGATCGCATCACCGCCGGGGACTTCGATGCTTACCTGCTGCAGTGGGGTAGTGCGCTTGGTCAGTGGGGTCAGCCGGTCTATCTGCGGTTCGGGCATGAGATGAACGGGGACTGGTACCCGTGGGCGGAGGGAGTCAACGGCAACGGCCCCGGCGATTATGTCGCCGCGTACCGGCATGTCCATGACGTCGTCGCCTCCACCGGTGCGACGAACATCACATGGGTGTGGAACCCGAATGTCCCTTACTGGGGTTCTACACCCCTGAACCAGCTCTACCCCGGTGATGGTTATGTCGATGTCGCGGCCCTGGATGGTTACAACTGGGGTTCCTCCCAGTCCTGGAGTACCTGGCAGGAACCCAGTGCCCTGTTCGGCGCGGGTCTCTCGCAGGTGAGGCAACTGGCGCCGGGTAAGCCGATCATGATCGCTGAGACCTCGTCCTCCGAGATCGGAGGGTCAAAAGCGGCGTGGAACACCAACTTGTTCAGCTACCTCTCAGCACAACCGGACGTCACCGCCGTCATCTGGTTCCACATCGACAAGGAGGACGACTGGCGTATCAACAGCAGCACAACCTCGGCGACGTCCTTCAAGAAGGCCCTTGCCGACCGGCGCTGATCCGCAGCGCGAAAGGCGGCGGCACTCCCACGTATTCAGTGCTTGGGCGTGCCGCATAGGTGCTCGGGTATGTGCTCGTCCAACCCTCTATTTGCCATGGCCGGCGAAGCTGTGACGCCGGATACTTACCAGGCCCAGAGGCACCTGTATCTGGGCCTGGTCCAGCTGCGCGAGTGTGCGTGGGGATGTTTCGTGGAGGACGGCTAACAGAACTATGCCTGCTCACGCCATCGTCAAAGGGTGAGTGGTTTCCCTGGTTCCCTCGCTGATCCCGAGATCCTCCGCGATCTGAGCCAGCGGGCTTCTACTTCCACCCGACGGACACGACTTCACGATGGACATACTCCGGATACGTCGTAGCCGTTGTGGTCATCCTTACAGGGGGACACCATCATCTAGGAACGGAAGCTTGCTCGTGCGGTAGCACCTCGGAGCGGCTTGGTTCTTCGAAGGACGCACCATGAACTCTCCACAAATGCAGAAAACCCCCGGTTTCCCAGGGGTTTTCGCTGGCGGTGACGGTGGGATTTGAACCCACTATGGTAAGTAGGCGTAGGTTGAAGGCGACCTAAAGAG
>JASLBS010000080.1 GCA_030146405.1 Arthrobacter sp. | reverse complement strand
GCTTCCATGCCCGCGATGATGTCGGTGTCCATGCGGTCGCCGATCATGGCCGTGGTCTCGGAGTGGGCGTCGATCTGGTTCATCGCCGAGCGGAACATCATGGGGTTCGGCTTGCCCACGATGTACGGGTCGCGGCTGGTGGCCGCCGTGATCATGGCGGCGATGGCCCCCGTCGCGGGAAGCGGGCCCTCCTTCGAGGGCCCGGTGACGTCCGGGTTCGTGGCGATGAAGCGCGCGCCGTCGAGGATCAGCCGCACGGCCTTGGTGATGGCCTCGAACGAATAGGTGCGGGTCTCGCCGAGCACCACGTAGTCGGGGTTCGTGTCGGTGAGCACGAACCCGGCGTTGTGCAGCGCCGTGGTGAGCCCCGCCTCGCCGATCACGTACGCCCGGCCGCCCGGCAGCTGGTCCTGCAGGAACTGTGCGGTGGCCAGGGCGGAGGTCCACAGGTTCTCCTCCGGGATCTCGAGGCCGGAGGCCTTGAGGCGTGCTGCCAGATCACGGGGTGTGTAGATGGAGTTGTTGGTCAGGACGAGGAAGCGCCTCGACGTGGAGACCCATCGCTCGATCAGCTCGGCGGCACCGGGGATGGCCTGGTTCTCGTGCACCAGGACACCGTCCATGTCCGTGAGCCAGCACTCGATGTGTTCGTTCTCGCGCATGGGCTTCCTTTCACCGGGTGAACCTACGGGGCCGTGCATACGCCAGTCTTCCACCTTCACCGCCCACTACGCTTGCAGGGTGAGAGACTCCACACCCGAACCCACCGCCGACGGCGACGCCGCAGCCCTCGACGCCGCGTCCCCGGCGGTCGGCGTGGGCCCGTGGGAGGGCGAGTGGCCCGAGGGTGACCAGTGGGACCGGGAGCTGCTCGCCGCGGGAGATACCCGCAACGTCGTCGACGGCTACCGGTACTGGACGCACGAGGCCATCGTGGCGGACCTGGACGAGCGACGCCACGGCTTCCACGTGGCGATCGAGAACTGGCAGCACGATCTCAATATCGGTTCCGTGGTGCGTACGGCCAACGCGTTCCTCGCGAGGGAGGTCCACATCATCGGACGACGGCGGTGGAACCGCCGCGGCGCGATGGTCACGGACCGCTACCAGCACGTCCGGCACCACCCCACGGTGGCGGATTTCACCGCGTGGGCGGCGTCGGAGGGACTGGCCGTGATCGGGATCGACAACTTCCCGGATTCGGTGCCGCTCGAGACCTACGACCTCCCGGAAAAGTGCGTGCTGGTGTTCGGCCAGGAGGGGCCGGGGCTCACTCCCGAGGTGCACGGGATGGCCGAGGCCACGCTCTCGATCGCGCAGTTCGGGTCCACGCGGTCCATCAACGCGTCCGCCGCAGCGGCGATCGCCATGCACGGCTGGGTCCGACGCCATGTGTTCGACCAGCGCGTCTGACCGCGGCGGGGTCCGCCGCACGATCGCCCTCCCGCACCTTCACCCGGTGCGGGCTTCCCCTGCGCCGGGCAGGTGCGATCGCTAGGATGAAACAAGCACTCACCACCACGAAGGAGTCCTCAGCATGCCAATCGCAACCCCTGATGTTTACGCCGAGATGATCGACCGCGCGAAGGCGGGCGGCTTCGCTTTCCCGGCTGTCAACGTGACCTCCTCCCAGACCCTCAACGCAGCGATGCGTGGTTTCGCCGAGGCAGGGTCCGACGGAATCGTGCAGGTCTCCACGGGCGGTGCCGCCTACTGGTCCGGTGCGAGCGTCAAGGACATGGTGGCCGGGTCCCTCGGCTTCGCGGCCTTCGCGAAGGAGGTCGCCAAGAAGTACGACGTCAACATCGCCCTGCACACCGATCACTGCCCCAAGGACAAGCTCGACGACTTCGTGCTGCCGCTGCTCGCGGCGTCGGAGGAGGCCGTGAAGAACGGCCGGGACCCCATCTTCAACTCGCACATGTGGGACGGCTCGGCCGAGACGCTCGAGGAGAACCTGCGCATCGCCCGCGAGATCCTCCCCCGCGCCGCTGCGGCGAAAATCATCCTCGAGGTTGAGATCGGCACCGTCGGTGGCGAGGAGGACGGCGTCGAGAACGCCATCAACGACAAGCTCTACACCACGGTGGACGACGCCCTGGCGACCATCGACGCCCTCGGCGCCGGTGAGCACGGCCGCTACATCACGGCGCTGACCTTCGGCAACGTCCACGGCGTCTACAAGCCCGGCGGCGTCAAGCTGCGCCCGGAGATCCTCAAGGAGATCCAGGACCAGGTCGGGCAGAAGATCGGCAAGGACAAGCCTTTCGACCTCGTGTTCCACGGTGGGTCCGGCTCCTCCGACCAGGAGATCGCCGACGCCGTCTCCTACGGCGTCATCAAGATGAACATCGACACCGATACCCAGTACGCGTTCACGCGCCCGGTGGCGGACCACATGTTCCGCAACTACGACGGCGTGCTCAAGGTCGACGGCGAGGTCGGTAACAAGAAGACCTACGATCCCCGCGTCTGGGGAGCCTCGGCCGAGGCAGGGCTTGCCGCTCGGATCGTCGAAGCGGCAGCCTCCCTCGGGTCCGCCGGCAAGAAGCTCTAGCGCCGTGTCCGACGAGTTCCGCAAGAACCTGCTGGGCCCCGAGCCCACCCTCCTGCCCGAGGAGAGCGATGTCATCGAGCGCCTCGCGGCCGGTGACGAGGCCGTGGACCTGGCGGCCAGGAATCCGACGTCGTCGCTCGTGTGGGCGATCCTCGCGGACGAGGCGTACTCCGAGGGGCGGACCATCGAGTCCTACGCCTACGCGCGCACCGGTTATCACCGCGGCCTCGACGCGCTCCGGCGCAGCGGCTGGCGTGGCACCGGGCCCATCCCGTACGCGCACGAGCCAAACCGTGGTTTCCTGCGCGCACTGTATGCGCTCGGTCGGGCCGCTGCGTCCATCGGCGAGATCGAGGAGGCCGAGCGTATCGCGGTGTTCCTGAGGGAGTCCGACCCGGAGGCAAGCGCGCAGCTCGCCGGCTGACGACTGACCACCAGGACCATGAGGATGACGGGTGCCGCTATGGCACCCGTCATCCTTCATTTCTCCGGTGGTGTGCCTGCTAGCGGACCACGGCCGAGCGGAGGACCGGCACCGTCGCCGTGGCGGCGAGGGCGATGATGACGGCGGAGAGCACGGCGAGCCATGAGAAGTGGGAGTTCGCCAGCGCCGCGGTGATGGATGGCAGGGCGATCACGAGTCCCGCGAGGGTCACGATCACCAGGCCGGCACCCAGGACGACGGGCCCGCGCGAGCCGAAACGTACCCAGGACGCCCCGAAGAGCCCGCCCACGGTGAGGCAGAACAGGCTACCGAGGAACACGGAGGGGATGAGCCTCGTCAGGTCACCGCTGCCGAGTATGTAGACGTCGAAGATGTAGAACCCCACGAACCAGTGACCGGTGGCCAGCTCGAGCGCGGTGAGCACGGCGAACACTGCGGTGACGTACGCAGCGGTCCCCGCTGCCCACAGCAGGGTTCCGCCCACGAAGGCGCGCCGCGTGGAGCCCAGCGTCAGGGCGAAGGGGAACGTGGTGGCCACCGACTGGACGCCCATGTAGGTGAGGAAGCCTCCCAGGGACCACGCCATCGCGGCGTTGGTCCGTGATCCGCCGATCCATTCGGCTGATCCGATGGTGGAACCGGCCCGCCAGAACACGAGGGACACCAGTATGGTGATCACCGCCGCGATCCCGGTGATGTACAGGGGGACCGCGAAGGTCATCTCCTTCTTGGTGAAGTGCAGCCGTGCGGCTGCCCGTACGCCGTTCATGCGTTGACACCTTCCGTCGAAGAACTTTCCAGGGCGTCGCCCGAGCCGTAGGCCACCGCCAGGTCCTGCAGTGATGCACTCTTGACGCGGACACCGAGGGTGGTCGCGAGGGAGCGGGCATCATCGTCCACCGGGCCTGCGACCGTCGATGCCCGCAGGCCCGCGATCGAGTGGACGTGGAGTACCTCGCGTCCACGGCAGAAGGCATCCACCGCGTCCGCGATACCGCTTACACAGGTAGCAAGCCGTCTCGCCTCATCCGCATCCGTCTGCACCACGATCCTGCCCCGGTCCATGAGGACCACGTGGCTGAACAGCGATTCCGACTCGTCGATCAGGTGCGTGGAGAGGAGGACGGTGCGCGGGAATACCCCGAGATCCCGGACGAGTACCTCGTGGAAGAGTGCCCGTGCAGTCGCGTCGAGGCCGAGGTAGGGCTCGTCCAACAGCGTGACCGGCGCCCGGGACGCGAGACCAAGGACGATCGCCACGCCGGAGAGCTGGCCCCTCGAGTACTTCTTGATAGGTGTTCCTTCCGGCAGCCGGAACCTCTCGATGAGTTCTGCCGCGAGGTCTGCGTCCCACTCCGGTGCGAAGGACGGCGCGATCCGCAGGATGTGCTGCAGGTAGTAGTCGTCCGGGTACCGCTGGTTGTCCCGGACGAAGCTGATCCTCGACAGCACGGCCTCGTTCTCGAACGGTTCCTCGCCGTCCACCAGCACGCGGCCGCGGGTAGGCCTGTCCTGCCCCGAGATCAGCGACATCACCGTCGTCTTTCCCGCTCCGTTGCGGCCGAGCAGGCCGCAGATGGCGCCTTCCGCGATGGTGATCGTGACATCGTCCAGGGCATGCTCGCCGCGAAAGGTCCGGCTGACGGCTTGCAACTCGATGGCATTTTTCATGATGGGTACCCCTCCTTGATCATTGTCGCCAGTTCAGCGGGCTCGATGCCGACGAGGTGCGCTTCCCTGATGAGTGGCTGGATGTACTGCTTCGGAAAATCGGCTCGACGCTGCTTGAGGAGCTGTTCCCTCGCGCCGGGAGAGACGAACATCCCGACTCCGCGTTTCTTGTACAGCACCCCCCGCTCTACGAGGACGTTGAGCGCTTTGCCGGCGGTCGCCGGATTCATCTGGAGGAAGGCGGCCAGTTCATTGGATGACGGAACCGCCGCTTCCTCCGCGTAGGTCCCCCGCACGATGTCCTCGGCTATCTGAGCCGCGAGTTGCTGGTAGATCGGGCTGTCCTCGGTGAACATCACACTTCCTTGGTTCATTAGGGTAGTAATGAACCTAGGCGGCGGAACGAGCCCCGTCAAGACCTGGAAGCACCTTCCGAACCGGTCGGGCGTGCCCGGGTGCACCGGTGCCGTCAATAAACGAGTAGTCGACTTCCTTGTGCCGGTGTTGCCAGTGCGAGAAGAGTTAACAACTCCACGGAACGTGGTGAGGCGAATGAAAGCGGTGTGGAATGTCAACGGATGTAGAACTGAAACAGCTGTACACGGTCGCGGAAGTTGCCGCGATGATGCGGGTCTCGAAGATGACGGTCTACCGGATGGTGCAGGCCGGGACGATCGACAGCATCCGATTCGGTCGGTCCTACCGGGTTCCGCGCAGCGCGGTACGGAACTACCTCGACGCCAGGAACCCGGGGTCCAGCTATACGATCTGATCGTCATCCATCAGCCGCGGACGTCCCCGCGGCCGGTGGACAGGACGAGCCGGGAACCGTGACGCGAGGTCCGACGGCTGATCAGCAGCGGCTCGCGTCGATCCCGCGTGACCGGAACGGAGGCGGATGAGCGCACTGGGAAAGTTCTTCCCCTCCGTCCCGCAGGCGGGAAGGGCCGGGGATACAGGCCTCTTCGGACCCGGTTCTGCCGCGTGGCGGATCGGGAGGGAGCGTGCCATCCTCGCGGGCGGGCCCGCCGCGTTGCTCCTCCAGGTGGCTCACCCGCTGGTGGGTGAGGGCGTGCGGGCACACAGCGGCTTCGCCACCGACCCGCTGCAGAGGCTGCGCGGAACACTGGATGCGGTGCTCACCGTCTCCTTCGGCGACGAGGAGCAGGTCCGGGCCGCGGTGAGCCACGTGGCTCGTGCGCACGGACGCGTCCACGGCACACTACCGGAGCCCACCGAGCGGCTTCCCGCCGGGACGCCGTATCGCGCCCAGGACCCCGAGCTCGCACTCTGGGTGTTCGCCACCCTCGTCTGGACGGCCCTCGAGGTCACGGAGATCTTCCTGCGGCCGCTCGGCGACGAGGAGCGGGACGCCTACTACCGGGACATGACCCGGATGGCCTCGCTGTTCGGTGTCCCTGCGCCCCTCCTTCCGGAGGATTACCGGGGGCTCGACCGGTACGTGCACGAACAGGTCAGGGACACGCTCGAGGTCGGTGCTACCGCAGCGTCGATCGCCGACCAGATCCTGGCCCCGGACCCGCCGATAGTGCCACCCCTGCTCCGCCCGCTTCCCGCCGTCCTCGCCGCCGGGATCCTCCCGCCGCACCTGCGGAGGGCGTACGACCTGCCGTGGGGACGGCGCGAGCGCGCGGTGTTCAGGGCCCTCCGGCGGGTGGTCCGCGTCAGTGCGCCGATCCTGCCCGGCCCGGTCCGGTACTGGCCGCACTATCGGGTGGCTCGAAAGCGGGTCGGTTAGGGAGCCGCTCATCTGACCTGCGTCGGGGGCCGGCCCCCTGCGGGCCCCCGATGAGTGTTCGTGCCGCCCTACTGTTCCAGCTTCATGGCTTTCCGCAGCGACAGCGCGCTGCCACCCTGCATCACTGCCCGTCGATAGATCTTCTCCCCGAGGTGGAGGAGTGCCACCGCGGTGACCAGCGCGATCACCAGTGACACGATCGGCTCCCAGAGCGCCACCTCCGTGTTCAGCAGGCGGATGGGCATCGCGACGGAGGACACCACGGGCACGTAGGAGGCGATGACCAGTATCCGTCCGGAGGCGAACAGACCTGCGGCGAGCGCCGCGAAGATCAGGGCCATCACCGGCATGGAGTTGTTGTTGAGATCCTCCGGCCGGCTGGCCAGTGATCCGAGGACCGCCCAGATCGCCGCGAGGATGAGGAACCCGAAGAGGAAGAAGACGAGGAACCACCCCGAGGCCGGGATGATGGTGCCGATGAGCTCGGCCGTGCCGGTGAGATTCACTGCCAGGAGCGCCGCGCCGCCGTAGAGTGCCAGCTGCACCATCGCGAGCACCGTGTTCCCCAGCACCTTCCCGTACAGCAGCTGGCGGACGGGGATGGCTGTGGCCAGGATCTCGACCACACGGTTCTGCTTCTCCTCCACCACCGAATTCGCGATCTGCAGCCCGAAGACGAGCGATGCCATGTAGAAGAGGAAGCTGAAGGCGAATCCGGCAACGGAGGCGACGACCCGGTTCTCGGCATCGCCCTCGAGCTGTGTCTGCGCCAACTCCGATCCCGAGAGCAGTTCCTCCGCCGAGATCCCGCTTGCAGCGGCGTTCGACGTCAGGGCGTAACCGCGCAGCGAGGTACCGAGGGCGCTGCTCAACCCGGAGGAGACCTCCTCCTTGCCGGTGAGGGTCCACGCTCCGTCGGAGTCCTGGAGGAGTGCGGCGTCGGCTTCCTCGCTGCGCACCTGCTCCAGGGCGGCGTCGTCGGAACCAGCCACGATCGCGGTGAACGTGGTGTTGCCGTCGTCGGCCCTGCCCTCTTCGTCCGCGAGAGCCACCACGGACCGCCCGGCGTCCGAGGCCACGGCGACGACGTAGTCATCACCGCGATCGGACATGTAGGCGTTGAACACGACGCCCGCGATGATCAGGGCCAGGGTTATCACGGTGGAGATCGCGAATCCGCGGTCCTTCGCCTTCACCATGACCTCGCGCAGCGTCACGATCAGCCAGGGCGGCTGGGTGCCGCGGGTGGGCGAGGGCGACGGCGCACTTCCGGGCTTCTGCCCTGCCTGCGGTGACGTGGTCGTGGTGCTCATTGGGATACCCCCCGGTAGATTTCGCTGAGACTCGGTCTGATCCGGCTGAACTCGCGGACCTGCCCGCGGGCCATGGCGGCGGCGAGGAGACGTTGCCCGTCGTCGTCGCTCTCCAGCTCGACGACGGCGTCCTGACCCGCGACGTCGATGACCCTCACGCCGGTCTCCTCGCGGAGCCATCCCGCGTCCGGGGAGACGGTCAGCCGGTGACGGCGTGGTGCGGCAGCTCGCAGGTCATCACCGGAGCCGGACGTCACCAGGCGCCCCTTCTGCAGGATCACGAGGTTGTCGCAGAGGCGGTCCACCAGATCGAGCTGGTGGCTCGAGAAGAGGATCGGCACGCCTTGCTCCGTGTGCTCGCGGAGCAGATCGACCATGGCGTCCACTGCAACGGGGTCGAGTCCGGAGAACGGTTCGTCGAGGATCAGCACCGTCGGCCGGTGCAGGAGCGATGCCGCGATCTGGACCCGCTGCTGATTGCCCAGTGACAGGGACTCCAGCTTGTCCTTCCCCCGATCCCCGAGCTGGAACCGTTCCAGCAATTCCTGGGCGCGGGATCGTGCGTCGCCCTGGGTCATCCGGTGCAGTTGCCCGAGGTAGACGAGCTGATCGAGGATGGGCTGCTTCGGGTAGAGGCCGCGCTCCTCGGGCATGTACCCGAAGGTGCTGCGCTCATCGGCGGTGACGGGGTGACCCCCCAGGAGGACCTCGCCGGCATGCGCCGTGAGCACCCCCATGATCATCCGCATGGTCGTGGTCTTTCCCGCGCCGTTGGCTCCGACGAACCCGGTCATCTTCCCCGCGGGAACGGAGAAGCTGACGTCGTCCACGGCTGTGTTCTCGCCGAAGCGTCGAGTCAGGTTCTGGACCTGCAACATGGTTCTCCTCCTGGTGGGTCTCCCGCGATCGCGTCCTGCGATCAAACCTATAGCGGCAGGCGGCGAGGGGGATCGGCCACAAGGAGGAACTGTCAGTCACCCGGACGGATGAGCCCGCTCTCGTAGGCGAAGACCACCGCCTGCACGCGGTCCCGCAGTTGGAGCTTGCTCAGGAGGGATGACACATGGGACTTCACGGTCGCTTCGGCGAGGAAGAGCCGCTCGGCCGACTCGGCGTTGCTCAGACCCGCCGCCAGACATCCGAGGACTTCCTTCTCGCGCAGCGTGAGGGAGGCGAGCAGCGCCTGCCGCTGCCGGTGCCCGGGGCTGTCCGGCAGCGACGCTGCAGGGTGGCTTCTCCCACCGTCTTGGCGGGTGAACTGCTGGATCAGGCGCACCGTCACCTGGGGGGCGAGCAACGCATACCCACCTGCCACGGCTCGGACCGCCGCGATCAGATCCTCGGGCTCCGCGTTCTTCAGCAGGAACCCGCTCGCACCACCCCGGATGGCGTCGAAGAGGTAGTCGTCGCGTTCGAAGGTGGTCAGGATGATGACCTTCCCGCGGCCCATCGCGGTGATGAGTTCTGTCGCCCGGATGCCGTCCATCACGGGCATCTGGACGTCCATGAGGACGACGTCGACCTCGTGGGAGGTAGCGAAATCCACCGCCTCCCGCCCATTGGTCACCTGGCCCACCACCTCGACGTCGTCCTCGACCGAGAGCATCGTGGCGAATCCTGCACGGACCAGGGCCTGGTCATCGGCCAGGAGTACTCGAGTGGTGTTCATCGTGCTCTTTCTCGTCGTGCGGTGCAGCGGCCGGGACGGCCGCTCAGGTGAGGAGGAACCGGGCACGGACCCGCCAGCCGCCGTCGGAGCGTGGCCCGATCTCGGCCGTACCGCG
This sequence comes from Arthrobacter sp., assembly GCA_030146405.1. Classification (GTDB taxonomy): domain Bacteria; phylum Actinomycetota; class Actinomycetes; order Actinomycetales; family Micrococcaceae; genus Arthrobacter_D. Next base: position 36,056 of record JASLBS010000080.1, on the reverse strand, counting down.
ATGCAGTGCCACGCGCTCCCGAACGCCCTGCAGCCCATACCCGGTGCCGGACTCCGCGTGCGTCCGCGGCCGGCCGTTGTCCACCGTCTCCAGCTCCACCCAGTGCTGCGCTCCTGATCGGCCGGTGCGCAGGGTGAGCACTGCGGTGGAGGCGGTCGAGTGGCGCCGGATGTTGGTGAGGGACTCCTGGGCGGTCCGGTACAGCGACAGCGACAGTGGCGCTGCCACCTCGGCGAGGTCCCCCGGAACCTCCTCGACCTGCGTGAACTCGACGTTCAGGCCATACTCCCGCTGGTGGGCGACCAGCTCTTCGATGCACTCGAGGCCGGGTTCCGGGTGGCGCCCGCCCTCATCATTCTGCAGCCCCTCGACGAGGGTGTCCGAACGGAGCACGCCGAGCAGGTTCCGCATGTCCTTCACCGCCTGCCTGCTGGCACCCTCGATGACGCGCAGGGACTCGGCAGCCACCTCGGGCTTCCGGTCCATGACGCGGCGAGCAGCTCCTGCCTGGACCCCGATCACGGAGACGTGGTGTGCGACGACGTCGTGCAGTTCGCGGGCGATCCTCAGGCGCTCCTCGATGACCGCACGCCGCGCCAGCTCCGCGGACTGGCGCGTGATCTGTTCCGCCTGCTCCGCGATCCGTGCGCTCTTGAAGGCGTTGCGCCATGCCGACATGCCGATCAGGATCGCGCCACCGAAGTAGGCGATGTTGATGATCGAGTTGTAGAGCGCGAGCGAGGTGAGCGGGTCCAGGAGCCCCCGCGAGGTTCCGTCCCCGTCCTGGATGCGCTCCAGCAGGCCGTCGTACGTGGTGGACACCGTCAACGCCAGGATCAGCCACAGTGCCATCGCGGCCACCACCACCGTGGTCCCGAGCCACAGGGTGCGCCGGTCCTTGGCCCAGGCCACCGCTGAGTACAGCGAGGCGAAGTACGCCGCCTGGAACGAGAGCTGGATGGAAAGGGCCGGAACCCACAGCGACAGGACGATGAAGAGTGCCGACATCACCAGCATCACGGCTACCGGGTAGCGGCGCCTCAGCACGAGCGGGAGGAGCATCAGGGCGAGGACCAGGTGCTGCAGCCAGGTGGGGCTGTGCTCACCGGCCATCATCCCCACTCCGCGGCTCAGCTCCAGGGCGATCGAGCTGATGGCCAGGGCGATGATCACTCCCAGGATGTCCCAGCGGAGCTGGTCACGCGTGGGACCGGGCCGCTCCCACCGGCCCTCCTCGGAACCCGTTGCAGGGAGCACCCTGCGCATCAGTCTCTGCATCGTGATAGCGGCGCCCCCCTCGGACAGTCCTGCGCCAGTGTAGCGGGAGATATGCTCCCGTGATCCGCCCGCCCTGCCCGGTTCAGCTGCACCCGGGCAGGGCGGAACTCACCGTCCCCGGTGCCGGATCGACGTGGTCACCGAGACCAGTTGTGGGCGGGGCGGTGCCGAGCTGAAGCCGAAGCGCACGGGCGGGCTCACGGGTGCCAGGGTGCCGAGGTCGGAGCCCTGCCAGGTCGCCGTCGTACCGGTGATGGCACGCGCGGAGGTGACGCCGTAGTACTCGGTGCGGCCCTCGCCGGCGGACCCCGCCGTCGCCACGCCCTTCACCAGCAGTGATGCCACCGGATTGATGAGCGCCAGCCAGCGGGGGTTCGTGGCGAGACGGGACGGGACGAACCCGAGCAGGCGGCCGAGCAGGGTCACGGAACCGATCTCCGCGAACACCCGCAGGTCTCCCGCCTCGACGATCAGACGGCCCGCGGTGAGGGTGGATCCGACCGCCTCCACCCGGACCTCGTCGAAGGAGTAGGTGGCCCCGACGTACTCGGCCACCTCCTGCGACGGCGCCAGGAGCATGCGGTGGCCGGCGGAATCCTCCATCATCACGTCCGTGAACGCGCCGAACGGGGAAGCGCCCCAGCAGCCGATCACGAGCCGGGTACCCGAGGCGGTGCCGATTCCGGCGATGTGTCCTTCGAAGCGGTCCATGTCCCCATTGTGCCCGCGGCCGCGTCGCTCCGCGCGGCGAGCAGGCCTCTCGTCGTGCGGGGTGGTCCTCGACGCCCCCGGAGCGGCTCCGCTAAACTCGGACGGTAAGAGCCCCAGCGGCCGCAGCTCGATCGCGGCCGATTGGGGCATTCTGATGCACGGCGCACCTCACGCAGTCCGGTGGACCGCTCGTGCCGAAATGGGGGAGGATCCCTTGCCAGCAATCGTCATCGTCGGAGCCCAGTGGGGCGACGAAGGTAAGGGGAAGGCCACCGATCTGCTCGGCGGACGCGTGGATTACGTCGTGAAGCCCAACGGCGGCAACAACGCAGGCCACACCGTGGTGGTGAATGGTGAGAAGTACGAGCTCAAGCTCCTTCCCGCCGGGATCCTCAGCCCCAATGCCGTGCCGATCATCGGTAACGGCTGCGTGATCAATCTCGAGGCCCTCTTCCAGGAGATCGACGGCCTCGAGGCACGCGGCGCGGACACCTCGAAGCTGCGCGTCTCCGCCAACGCCCACCTGGTGGCTCCCTACCACCAGGTTCTCGACAAGGTCACCGAGCGCTTCCTCGGCAAGCGTGCCATCGGCACCACGGGGCGCGGTATCGGCCCGGCCTACATGGACAAGGTGGCGCGCCTCGGTGTCCGGGTGCAGGACGTCTTCGACGAGTCGATCCTGCGCCAGAAGGTGGAGGGCTCGCTGAAGCAGAAGAACGAGGTGCTGGTGAAGGTCTACAACCGGCGCGACGTCGAGGTGGAGGAGGTCGTCGAGTACTTCCTGTCCTTCGCCGAACGACTGAAGCCCCTCGTGATCGACTCCACCTATGTGCTCAACGAGGCACTCGACGCCGGCAAGGTGGTGCTCATGGAGGGCGGCCAAGCCACCTTCCTGGACGTGGACCACGGCACCTACCCGTTCGTGACGTCGTCGAACCCCACCGCGGGAGGTGCATCCGTGGGTTCCGGGATCGGCCCCACGCGCATCAGCCGTGCCGTGGGCATCATCAAGGCCTACACGACCCGCGTGGGAGCCGGTCCGTTCCCCACCGAACTGTTCGACGACATGGGGATGTACCTGCAGACCAAGGGCGGCGAGTTCGGTGTGAACACCGGGCGTCCGCGCCGGTGCGGCTGGTACGACGCCGTTCTGGCCCGCCATGCCTCGCGCGTCAACGGCTTCACGGACTACTTCGTGACCAAGCTGGACGTCCTCACGGGCATCGAGAGCATCCCGGTGTGCGTGGCCTACGACGTGGACGGCGTCCGCCACGACGAGATGCCCATGACCCAGACGGAGTTCCACCACGCCAAGCCGATCTTCGAGTACTTCGACGGCTGGACGGAGGACATCACGGGCGCTCGCACCGTCGAGGACCTCCCCGACAACGCGCAGACCTATGTCCGTGCGCTGGAGAAGCTCTCGGGAACCCGTTTCTCCGCGATCGGGGTGGGGCCGGACCGCGACCAGACCATCGTGATCCGCGACCTCATCAGCAGCTGATCCTCACCGGCACCACGGCACTACGGCACCGCACGCCGTGGTGCCGGTGAGGGGGGATCCTGCTGACCCGGGCTAGAGGGTGACGGTGACGTCGGCGTCCTCGCGGAGCTGTGCGATCAGCGCCTGGGTGGCCTCCGACGTCTTGGCCCCCGCCAGCTGGGACTCGATCTGGGGGCGCACGTCCTCGAGGGGCGGGATCGGCGTGGCGGTCTCGCCCGCGGCCTCCTGCTCGGCCTGCGCGGCATCGTAGGCGTCCTCCACCTCCTGGTCGGTCGGAGTGGTGTCACCAGCCTCCTGCGTGAGAAGGGCATCGATTCGTACCTGGTCCACGAGCCGGGCGTCGAACTCCGCGTTGTCGAGGCCCTGGTCCGCGAAGGCCTCGCGGAGCTCCTCCTCGGAGCTGAGCTGGGTCTGCTGCAGGAGGTCCTCGATGGCCCCGGACCGGGCCTCGGGCGTTGCCTCGATGCCGCGGCTGTCCGCTTCCTGGCGCAGCAGCTCCGTACTCACGAGGTTCTCCGCGACGCTGGCCTTCAGGAGGTCCTGGTCCACATCCTGCCCGCCGATCTGTGCCTGATCGGCAGCCTGCGCGAACTGTGTCTCGTAGGCGGCCGTGAACTCGTCCTTGCCGATCTCGGTGCCGTTGACGACGGCGACGACGTCGGGGAGGTCCTCGAGATCCGGTTCCGGGAGTGCAGCGTCCCCGGGGTTCGACGGATCAGCAGCAGCGCTCGATTCCGGCGCGTCCGCCTGATCGTCGTCCGGGGCGCTGCACCCGCCCAGTACCGCGATGGAGCCGATGAGGGCGACCGCTGCCAGCCACCTACCCGTTGCTGTTCCCTTGATGGTCATTGTGGGTGCCTTCCTCGAAATGCCGCGTGCTCAGCGTGGCACTCTAGCAGGGCGTTCTGGCCGCCGGCCGGGTACCGGCGCGCGATGCCGCCGTCGTCCCCGGTCTGCTACCAGCCCCAGGTGCCGGCGCCACCCTTGAACGGCCCGACGACGGCGGCCGTGACCCAACCGCCGTAGAAGTCACCCTCCTGCGCCCGGACGGTCTCGCCGTCCACGGTGCAGGTGTCCATGAGGGACGGGTAGAGCGCCACGCGCGTGGAGAGTGCCTCGAAGCCGCGCACGGGGGACGGGTAGGTCCAGGCGCCGCGCGGGCTGTGGGCTTCACCCGAGACGACGTCGAAGTAACTCGCCCTGCCCTTGAACTCGCAGTGCGTGGTGCCCTCGACCGCAACCAGCACGCCCGCGGTGAAGTCGGCGATGGGCAGGTAGTAGACGGGAGGGTGGCTCGTCTCGAGCACACGGACGGCGTCGCGCGTCCGGATGATCAGGCGACCCCCGAAGTGCACCTCGATGGTGGCGGGCGTTCCTTCCACACGCGGCGGCCGCGGGTAGTCCCAGACGGATTCCTGGCCGGGGCGGGGTGGAATGCGCTTGGTCTTCGATGGGATGGTCATGGCGTCAGGTTACTCCGGCGTACCGGCAACCATTCTGTAGGCTTGATGCAAGGTCGGCACACGAGGATGAGGGGCGGCAGGATGAAGGTCAGCGTTGGTCAGTTCAGACCCGGTGGGGACGTCCCGGAGAACCTCGCCGTCATGGGAGAGCTCACGGCCGAGGCGAGCGCCGCCGGCTCGGAGCTGATCGTCTTCCCCGAGGAGTCGATGTTCTCGATCGGGAAGATCGAGGGCTCGCTGCAGGAGGCGGTCGAGGCATCCTGGAGCTCCTTCGTGCAGCAGCTCTCCTTCCTGGCCATCCAGCACGGTATCGCGGTTGTGGCCGGCGGGTACGAGTCCAGCGGCGAGGAACGGCCCTTCAACACCCTGGTGCTCATCGACGCCACCGGTCGCATCGTGGACACCTACCGCAAACTGCATCTCTATGATGCCTTCAGCTATTCCGAGTCCACGCGGATCAAGCCGGGTGACGGCGGCATCAAGGTCGCGGAGCTCGGCGACATACGCGTGGGTCTGATGACCTGCTACGACGTCCGCTTCCCCGAGCAGGCACGCGCCCTGGCCGATGCCGGAGCGGACCTCATCTGTGTTCCGGCCGCCTGGTTCAAGGGCGAGCACAAGATCGAGCACTGGGAGACGCTGCTGAGGGCCCGCGCCATCGAGAACACGGTGTGGGTGGCCGCGGCGGGCACCTCCAGCGGGCATACGATCGGCCACTCGGCGGTGATCGACCCGATGGGGATTCCGCAGGGATACCTCGAGGACGAGGAACGGGGCATCGTCACGGTGGATGTCACCCGGCGCAGGGTCGACGACGTCCGCGAGTTCCTGCCGGTGCTCCGCAACCGGAGATTCGCCCCGAATGACACCGTTGTCGACGCCCACTGACGCGGCCGGGCCCGCGACTGCGGTGTCCACCCGCGGGGAACCGCGGACGCCGGAACCTGCGCGGGCCGCGAACATCCGCGACGTTGCACGCCGGGCCGGGGTCTCGCACCAGACCGTGTCGCGGGTCATCAACGGTCACTCCAGTCTTCGTGCCGAGACCCGGGCCCGTGTCCTGGTGGCCATGGACGAGTTGCGCTTCCGGCCGAACCGCGCGGCGAGGGCGCTGGTCACCAGCCGTTCCACCACGATCGGCGTGCTGGTCAGCAAAGGGTTCGAGTACGGGCCGGCGGCGAGTCTCCAGGCGATCGACAGCGCGGCGCGCGGCGCCGGCTACGCCGTCGACGTCGCCCATCTCGACAACGTGGAGGGGTGCTCCATCCGGGCCGCACTGGACCGCCTGCTGGCGCACGGGATGGACGGCCTGATCATCCTTGCGCCGCAGTCGCAGACCCTTCGGGAGATCAAGCGCCTGTCCATCACCCTGCCCTTCGTCACGGTCCATTCGGCACGCGAGCAGGACGACCACCGGCTCTCCGTGGACCAGTCCGGAGGAGCCGCCCTGGCCACGCGTCACCTGCTCGAACTGGGACATCGCCGCATCGTGCACATCGCCGGGCCCGACGGCTGGTTCGAGACGGAAGCCCGCGCACGGGGGTACCAGGAGGAGATGGAGGCCTGGGGTTGCTCCCCGGAGGTCCTGCGCTCGGGGAACTGGACGGCGGAGTCGGGCCACCATGCCGGCCGTCTCATCGCGGCGGACCAGGGGATCACCGCCGTGTTCTCCTCCAACGATCAGATGGCACTCGGGGTCATGCGCGCACTTCGGGAAGCAGGCCGGCGTGTCCCCGAGGACATGAGCCTGGTGGGATTCGACGACGTACCCGAGGCGCCGTACTACTGGCCGCCGCTCACCACGGTCCGGCAGGACTTCCCGGAGCTGGGCGCACGGTGCGTGGCGCGACTACTGGGTCTGATCGGCGATGCGGGAGCATCGGCGGAGGGCGCGGGAACGGCTGTGCAGCGACAGCTCCTCGCCGGCGCGGACGTGGTCCCCGAGCTGATCGTTCGGAGCTCCACCGCTGCGGTCGAAGTCCCGTCGTAACCCCCGGTAGTGATCCAGCCCTCCACGGCTGCCGTGATTGACATCACCCCTACTTGCACCCCTACACTGGTGACCGCAATGTGAACGGTCACATGACCGGCGCAATGCACCGACGATCAACCAGAGCACCGCTTGCCGGTCTCGAGAAGAACAAAGAGGTTTTTCCCTTGAGGAACTCCACCCCGGGCGCTTCCAGCGCGACCCAGGAGCCGGTCGGCACCAGGTCCACCTATGTCATCGGCGTCGACTACGGCACACTGTCCGGACGCGCCGTCGTGGTGCGCGTCTCCGATGGCGCCGAACTCGGTGCCTCCACGCTCGAGTACCCCCACGCCGTCATGGACTCGACCCTCGCCGCAACAGGCGAGCAGCTGCCGCCCGAGTGGGCGCTGCAGGTTCCCTCGGACTACGTGGACGTGCTGCGCACGGCCGTCCCGGCAGCGGTCCGGGAAGCGGGGATCGATCCCCAGGACGTGATCGGCATCGCCACCGACTTCACCGCCTGCACCATGGTGCCCACCGTCGCCGACGGCACGCCGCTCAACGAGGTGCCGGGCTACGAGGGCCGGCCGCACGCCTACGTGAAGCTGTGGAAGCACCACGCCGCACAGGGGCAGGCCAATCGCATCAACGAGCTCGCCGCCGAGCGCGGCGAAGCCTGGCTTCCCCGCTACGGCGGACTGATCTCGAGCGAGTGGGAGTTCGCGAAGGGCCTCCAGCTGCTCGAGGAGGACCGCGAGCTGTACGACCTCATGGAGCACTGGGTGGAGGCCGCCGACTGGATCGTCTGGCAGCTCACGGGCGAGTACGTGCGCAACGCGTGCACCGCCGGCTACAAGGGCATCTACCAGGACGGCGCCTACCCCTCCGACGAGTTCCTCGCAGCGCTCAACCCCGACTTCGCCGGTTTCGCCCGCGAGAAGGTGGAGCACACCATCGGCGCTCTCGCCTCGAAGGCCGGCTCGCTGTCCGAGGAGGCAGCGGCCTGGACCGGCCTTCCCGCGGGTATCGCGGTCGCCGTCGGGAACGTGGACGCCCACGTCACCGCTCCGGCGGCGCAGGCCACGGACCCGGGCCAGATGGTGGCCATCATGGGCACCTCCACCTGCCACGTCATGAACTCGGACCGCCTCAGCGAGGTTCCGGGCATGTGCGGCGTGGTCAACGGCGGGATCGTGGACGGCTTCTACGGTTACGAGGCCGGGCAGTCCGGCGTGGGTGACATCTTCGCCTGGTTCGTTGCCAACCAGGTACCGGGCGAGATCAAGGACGCCGCCACGGCCGAGGGCCTCAGCGTGCACGAGTACCTCACCGGGCAGGCGCAGGACGAGCCCGTGGGAGCCCACGGCCTCGTGGCGCTCGACTGGCACTCGGGCAACCGCTCGGTCCTCGTCGACCACGAGCTGTCCGGCACCATCGTGGGCCTGACGCTGGCCACCAAGCCGCACGAGGTGTACCGCGCGCTGCTCGAGTCCACGGCCTTCGGTACCCGCAAGATCGTGGAGACCTTCAACGCCTCCGACGTACCCGTGACCGAGTTCGTCGCCGCGGGCGGGCTCATCCGCAACCCCTTCCTCATGCAGGTCTACGCGGACGTGCTGAACATGCCCATCTCCGTGATCGGCAGCTCGCAGGGACCCGCACTGGGCTCGGCCATCCATGCCGCCGTCGCCGCCGGTGCGTACGAGGACATCCACGCGGCCGCCGCCGCGATGGGTAGCCTCAACCGTGCCGCCTACACGCCCGATGCGGAACGCGCCGCGGCCTATGACGCGCTCTACCGCGAGTACGCCGAACTGCACGACTACTTCGGCCGCGGGACCAACGACGTCATGCACCGGCTCAAGGCACTCCGCCGATCCGCCCGCACGGTATCTACCCAGCAGGCGGTGTCGGCATGAGCCCCTTCAGCCCGGAGATCGAGGCCGCCATCCTGGCCGTCCGCAAGGACGTCGCGGCGCTGCACGCCGAACTCGTCCGCTACGGACTCGTGGTCTGGACGGGAGGGAACGTCTCCGGCCGTGTGCCGGGAGCCGACCTGTTCGTCATCAAGCCCTCCGGCGTCAGTTATGACGAGCTCACTCCGGAGAACCAGATCCTCTGCGACCTCGACGGCAACGTCATCGAGGGAACACCCGGGTCCGAGCGGTCGCCGTCGAGCGATACCGCCGCCCACGCCTACGTCTACCGGCACATGCCCGAGGTGGGCGGAGTGGTCCACACCCACTCCACCTATGCGGTGGCGTGGGCCGCGCGCGGAGAGCCGATCCCGTGCGTCATCACCGCCATGGCGGACGAGTTCGGTGGCGAGATCCCCGTCGGTCCGTTCGCGATCATCGGCGACGACTCGATCGGCCGCGGCATCGTGGACACCCTCACCGGCCACCGGTCGCGCGGCGTGCTCATGAAGAGCCACGGCCCGTTCACCATCGGCAAGAACGCGAAGGACGCCGTCAAGGCCGCGGTGATGCTCGAGGACGTGGCCCGTACGGTGCACATCTCCCGCCAGCTCGGTGCCCCGGCGGGCATCCAGTCCGAGCACATCGACTCACTCTTCGACCGGTACCAGAACGTGTACGGTCAGCCTTCTACACCAGGAGCCCCTGCATGAGCGCCCTCAACACAACCCTCGACACCTATGAAGTCTGGTTCGTCACGGGCAGCCAGGACCTCTACGGCGAGGAGACCCTCCAGCAGGTGGCGGAGCAGTCCCAGGAGATCGTGCGGATGCTCGGCGACGCCGGGCTTCCCGTCAAGGTGGTCTGGAAGCCCACGCTGAAGGATTCCGCGTCCATCCGCCGCATGGCGCTGGACGTCAACGCGGACGACAACGCGATCGGCGTGATCGCCTGGATGCACACCTTCAGCCCGGCGAAGATGTGGATCGCGGGTCTGGATGCACTGCGCAAGCCACTGCTGCACCTGCACACCCAGATCAACGTCGCCCTGCCCTGGGGCGAGATCGACTTCGACTTCATGAACCTGAACCAGGCCGCCCATGGCGACCGCGAGTTCGGGTACATCCAGTCGCGCCTCGGTGTTCCGCGGAAGACCGTGGTGGGCCACGTCTCCAACCCCGACGTGTGCGCGAAGGTGTCCTCGTGGCAGCGTGCAGCCGCGGGCTGGGCCGCCGTGCACGAGCTCAAGGTGGCTCGTTTCGGCGACAACATGCGCAACGTCGCTGTGACCGAGGGCGACAAGACCGAGGCGGAACTGCGGTTCGGTGTCTCCATCAACACGTGGGGCGTCAATGACCTCGTGGCCGTGGTGGACGCCCAGACCGATGCCGACGTCGACGCGCTCGTGGAGGAGTACGAGGAGACGTACGACGTCGTCCCGGAACTGCGCCGCGGCGGCGAGCGCCACGAGTCGCTGCGCTACGGTGCGCGCCAGGAACTGGGTCTGCTGTCCTTCCTCGAGGAGGGCGGGTTCGGTGCTTTCACCACCAACTTCGAGGACCTCGGCGGGCTCCGCCAGCTGCCGGGACTCGCCGTCCAGCGGCTCATGGCCCGCGGTTACGGGTTCGGTGCCGAGGGTGACTGGAAGACCGCCGTGCTGGTGCGCGCTGCCAAGGTCATGGGTGCAGGGCTGCCCGGTGGTGCCTCCCTCATGGAGGACTACACGTACCATCTGGTCCCGGGGGAGGAGAAGATCCTCGGAGCGCACATGCTCGAGATCTGCCCCACCCTGACCACGTCGAAGCCCACCCTGGAGGTGCATCCCCTCGGCATCGGCGGCAAGGACGATCCCGTCCGGCTCGTGTTCGACACGGACGCGGGAACCGGCGTCGTGATGGCCATGTCGGACATGCGGGACCGCTTCCGCCTCACCGCCAACGTGGTCGAGATCGTGCCACCCGATGCCCCGCTCCCCAACCTGCCCGTGGCACGGGCGGTCTGGAAGCCCGAGCCGAGCCTGGAGACGTCCGCGGCGGCCTGGCTCAGCGCCGGGGCGGCCCACCACACGGTGCTCACCACCGCCGTCGGCATCGAGGTCTTCGAGGACTTCGCCGACATCGCCGAGGTGGAACTGCTGCGGATCGACGCCGACACCACCCTGCGGGACTTCCAGCGCGAACTACGCTGGAACGCGGCCTACTACCGCCTCGCACAAAAACTGTAGGAACTTCCTCCCGAAAGCCGGCAACGTTGCCGGAAACTCCACACAAGAAAGATCCACCATGAATCGGAAATACCTGGCCGGCATCGCGGCCGCCAGCATCCTGACCCTCAGCCTGTCCGCGTGCGGTGGCAGCCGCGGGGGCGGGGACGCCGCCCCCGGCGAGGGTCAGGCAGCGGAGGACATCACCATCGGTGTGGCCATGCCCACGCAGCAGTCGGAGCGCTGGATCGCCGACGGCGCCAACGTCGAGAGTCAGCTCGAGGAGCTGGGCTACCAGGTCGACCTCCAGTACGCGAACGACGACATCCCCACGCAGCTCTCCCAGATCGAGAACATGATCAACGGCGGTGTGAGTGCCCTCGTGATCGCCTCGATCGACGGTACTGCGCTGACCGGCGTGCTCGATCAGGCGGAGGCCCAGGACATCCCGGTCATCGCCTACGACCGCCTGATCAATGACTCCGACACCGTGGACTACTACACCACCTTCGACAACCAGGAGGTCGGCGTCCAGCAGGGCACGTCGCTGCTCATCGGGCTCGGTGTGCTCGACGCCGAGGGCAACGAGACGGGCGAGGAGGGACCCTTCGACGTCGAACTGTTCGCCGGTAGCCCCGACGACAACAACGCCACGTTCTTCTGGGAGGGCGCCATGACGGTCCTCCAGCCGTACCTGGACAGCGGCGTGCTCCGCGTACCGAGTGGTCAGACGAGCTTCGAGCAGGCTGCGATCCTGCGCTGGCTCCCCGACACCGCGCAGGACCGCATGGAGGACCTCCTCACCGTGGGCGGCGGGGAGCGCATCGAGGGCGTGCTCTCGCCCTACGACGGCCTCTCCATCGGCATCATCTCGGCACTGACCTCCGGCGGGTACCCTGCCAGCGACCTGCCCGTCGTCACCGGACAGGACGCCGAGGTCGGTTCGGTGAACTCGATCATCGCCGGGGAGCAGTACTCCACGATCTTCAAGGACGTCCGCGAGCTCGGCGGGCAGGCCGTGGCCATGGTGGACGCCCTCATGAAGGGCGAGGAGCCCGAGGTCAACGACACCGAGACGTACGACAACAACGTCAAGATCGTCCCGGCCTACCTGCTCGAATCGCAGATCGTCACGGTCGAGAACTACGAGTCCGTCCTCGTCGAGAGCGGCTTCTACGAAGAGGGCGACCTCAACCAGTAGTCCTGCACCACCCCTAGTGCCTGTGGCTCCGATCGATCCCGGTCGGAGCCACAGGTGCGTACCTCGCCCGGCCCGGCCGGGAACTCCACTCAAGCAAGCGAGGTTCGACCATGGCGGAAAACATCCTGCGGATGCGCCGCATCACCAAGACCTTCCCAGGCGTGAAGGCACTTCAGGACGTCAATCTCGACGTCGCGCGTGGCGAGGTCCACGCCATCTGCGGAGAGAACGGGGCCGGTAAATCGACCCTCATGAAGGTGCTGTCGGGTGTGTACCCGCACGGCACGTACGACGGTGACATCGAGTTCGAGGGAAAGATCGCGGAGTTCAAGGACATCCGCGACAGCGAGCACTCCGGCATCGTGATCATCCACCAGGAGCTCGCGCTGTCACCCTTCCTCTCGGTCGCGGAGAACATCTTCCTCGGGAACGAGCGTGAGAAAGCTGGTTTCATCAACTGGAACGAGACCAACGTGGAGGCCGCGAAACTCCTCCGTCGCGTCGGCCTGAACCTGAACCCCGTGGTCCGTGCCGGCGATATCGGCGTGGGCAAGCAGCAGCTCGTCGAGATCGCGAAGGCGCTGTCGAAGAACGTGAAGCTGCTGATCCTGGACGAGCCCACCGCAGCACTGAACGACGAGGACTCCGCGCACCTGCTGGGACTGGTCAAGGAACTGCGGTCCGAGGGCATCACGAGCATCATCATCAGCCACAAGCTCAACGAGATCCGTGAGATCGCGGATTCCGTGACGATCCTCCGCGATGGTCAGACGATCGAGACGCTCAGTCTCCACGACGGATCGGTCACGGAGGAGCGCATCATCAAGGGCATGGTGGGGCGCGACATGGCCAGCCGTTACCCCGACCGCACCCCCTCGATCGGCGAGGAAGTGCTCCGCGTCGAGAACTGGACGGTGCACCACCCGCAGGAGAGTTCACGGCTGGTCGTGGACTCGGCGAACCTGTTCGTCCGTGCCGGCGAGGTCGTCGGTATCGCCGGGCTGATGGGTGCCGGGCGCACCGAGCTCGCCATGAGCATCTTCGGCCGGAGCTACGGCTCGAACATCACCGGAACGCTGTACAAGAACGGGTCGCCGATCACGGCCCGGACGGTCAGCGAAGCCATCCGGCACGGGATCGCCTACGCCACGGAGGACCGTAAGCGCTACGGACTGAACCTGATCGACGACATCAAACGGAACATCTCCGGAGCCGCGCTCGGCAAGCTCGCCAAGGGCGGCTGGGTGGACAGCGGACGGGAAGCCGTCGTGGCCGGTGACTACCGGCAGTCGATGAACATCAAGGCACCCTCGGTCACCTCGATCACGGGCAAGCTCTCGGGTGGTAACCAGCAGAAGGTGGTGCTCTCCAAGTGGATGTTCTCCGACCCGGATGTGCTGATCCTCGATGAGCCCACCCGAGGCATCGACGTCGGTGCGAAGTACGAGATCTACGTGATCATCAACAAGCTCGCCGCGGCGGGCAAGGCGGTCATCGTCATCTCCTCGGAGCTTCCGGAACTCCTCGGGATCTGCGATCGCATCTACACGCTGGCCGAAGGCCGCATCACCGCCGAGGTCCCCATCGACCAGGCGACCCCGGAACTCCTCATGCAGAACATGACCAAGGAAAAGGACTAGACCCCCATGGCTTCGACCCTCACGGATGCGGGACGATTCCTCGCAAGCAGGCTGCGGCAGATCGGTATCTTCGTAGCCCTCCTCGTGATCGTTATCCTGTTCCAGGCGCTGACCGGTGGCAGGTTGCTGCAGCCGGACAACGTCTCGAACATCATCGTCCAGAACAGCTACATCCTGCTCCTCGCCATCGGCATGGTCATGATCATCGTGGCCGGGCACATCGACCTCTCGGTCGGCTCCGTCGCAGCCTTCGTGGGTGCCATGTCCGGCATCATGATCCAGAGCTGGGACTTCCCCTGGTGGGCGGCCTTCCTCGGCTCACTGATCATCGGTGCCATGGTGGGAGCCTGGCAGGGCTTCTGGGTGGCGTACGTCGGCATCCCCGCGTTCATCGTCACGCTCGCGGGCATGCTCGTGTTCCGTGGCCTCACGCAGATCGTCCTCGGTAACCAGCGCATCACCGGCTTCCCCGAGGAGTACCGCCAGCTCGGCGGTGGCTTCCTGTTCCCGGGCCTGTTCCCGGCGGCCACCAACCTCCTCGACTGGACCACGGTGATCCTCGGCGTCGCAGCGGTCGGGATGCTGGTGTTCACCCAGCTCCGGGGGCGCGCCAACCGCGCCCGCCTCAAGCTCCAGGACGAGCCCGCCGCCTGGTTCTTCACCAAGCTCGCCTTCATCGCCGTGATCATCCTCGGACTCACGTACCTGCTCGCCAGCTCGCGCAGCGGAACGCCGATCGTGCTCGTGGTTCTCGGCATCCTGATCGTCGCGTACAGCACGGTGATGAGCAACAGCGTCTTCGGCCGGCACATCTACGCCCGCGGTGGGAACCTCCAGGCTGCACAGCTTTCCGGTATCAACACCAAGCGCATCGACTTCATGCTCTTCGTGAACATGGGTGTGCTCGCGGCGCTGGCCGGGCTGATCTTCACCGGTCGCCTGAACTCGGCCGGACCGGGTGCAGGTAACCTCTTCGAGCTCGACGCCATCGCGGCGGCGTTCATCGGTGGCGCGGCGGTCACCGGCGGTGTGGGTACCGTGATCGGTGCCATCACCGGTGGTCTGATCATGGGTGTGCTGAACAACGGGATGTCCCTCCTCGGAGTGGGTATCGACTACCAGCAGTTCATCAAGGGCATGGTGCTCCTGCTCGCCGTCGGCTTCGACGTGTTCAACAAGCGCCGCGCCTCGAACGCCTTGAAATAGGGGCGGCACAGAAAGAACAAGAAAAGTCGGACGGGGCGTAACCTTCCCGGGCGTCCCAGCGATTACCAGTATGTAAGTGCCGCACCGAGGCTTATCCCCCAACGGGCCTCGGTGCGGCCTTTCTCTTACTGCAGGACGGGCAGCGCCGTCCTCGCGGGGGTGGCAACGGTTACGATGGTCTCGCCGTCCCGCTCGAGCAAGGAACCCACCGTGGTCACACCGCCTGATGATGCGCTCATCCGCGCGCAAGCGGGCGAACCTGCGGCATTCCCTGTGCTCTACCAGTGGCTGAGCCCGGGAGTGCTGGGGTACTTCACCGGCCGTGGTTCGGACGATCCCGAAGCACTGACCCAGGAGGTGTTCCTGACGGTCTTCTCGAAACTGGGAACCGTCTCGGGAGGACTGCCCGGCCTGCGGACGTTCACGTTCTCCATAGCGCATGCGCGGCATGTGGACGAGGTCCGACGGCGGACCAGGACCCCGATGCTGGTGGGTTACGAGGTGGACGGCGATACCCGCTCCTCCCGATCCGCCGAAGCCGAGGTCCTCGACAGGCTGGATGTCGGTGGTGTCGGGGGCATGCTCGCACAGCTCAACGCGGAGCAGCGGAACGTGCTCCTTCTCCGGATCGTCGCCGAGTTGCCGATCGAGGAGGTGGCCGAGATCCTCGGACGCTCCGCCGGAGCGGTCAAGCAGTTGCAGCGGCGTGGATTGCTCAAGCTCAAGGACATCGTTCATCCCAAGACATCGGAAGCGCTATGACTGGACGTGACACACCGTCGTCGGACTCCGTGGTGGGCCTGCTCGGCGAGGCCGGAGTGCCCGGCGACCCGGCACTCCTCCGAGCGCTCGAGGGCGTGGGGTCGCTCGGTGCCGGGCCGGTTCCCGAGGCATCCGTGGAGCTCGCCCAGTTGATGGCGGCAGGGGGTAAGGCCCCCGCCGGTCGGCAGCACAAGCGGCGCATCAGCTTCATCGGCGGCGCCCTGGCCGTCTCCATGGGCGTCGGGATGTCCGGTGTCGCGGCCGGGACGTTCACCTTCTCGCCCGGCCCCGACGACGACGCCGGGCCCAGCACCCGTTTCGCTGCGCGCGAGAGCACAGACCGGATCGAGGGCACCCCGCTGGCGGTCCCTGCTCCTGCACAGGTCTCCGAGCGGAAGGCAGCCGATGGTCCGACCGGTGCAACGGCGCCCTCGACCGGTGGCAGTGCGGGCGGGCACGCCGGACATCCCGTCGATCGGTCCGCGGCGGGATCGCAGGGTGCAGTCCCCGCAGTCCCCGCAGTGGCCGACGGCGCCGAGGATCCTTCCCACCTCGAGCCGCTTCCGGCCGCCCTGTCGGTCCCGCAGGTGCAGGGCCCGTCCACGACGCCTGTGCTCATCCTGCACACTGCGGCTGCCGGCTCGGACCATCCGACTCCGGGGTTCCACCCGCCGTCGGCCTCCGCTGTGCAGTCCGCTGCGCAAGCCACTGCCGCGCGATCCGACGCTGTGCAGGCCGATCCCCAGCAGTCGCTTCGGGAGGACCGCACCGCCCAGCGCGAAGCATCCGGTGTTCGCCTGCCGGGCCACGGGGATGCGGCCCAGCCAGGGCGAGCAGGTTCCGGTGCCGCGAGTCGGGCAGCTGCTCCCGTGCAGGACCGGCTCCACGAGGTGTCCGGGGGTCCCGGCCGACCGACGCGTTCCAGCACGCCGGCTCCTGACCCGAACCCACCCGAGGGCTCGTACCTGACCAGTGCGCCAAACGATCTCGCGTTCTTCACCTTGGCCGCGGCTGCACCCCTGGAGCACGAGTGGTTCGCGATGTTCCTGTATGGCGCGGTCGCTGATCCGGCAGAGTGGTCACCCGACGCATCCATGCCGGTGGAGCCGGCCGACGTGGAGACTCCGCCTGCCGTCGCACCGGACGCAGCGGAACCACCCACTGCAGACCTGGGCGCGGGGGAGCCTGCACCGGCAGAACCGGCAGAACCGGCAGAACCGGTAGAACCGGCAGAACCGGCAGAACCGGCAGAACCGGCAGAACCGGCAGAACCGGCCGGAGCGGACACCGATGAGCCGCCGGCGAGCGAGGCCACGCCGCCGGCTACTGACGGAGCGCTGCCCGAGACGGTCGTCCGGCCTGGCTCCGAGGAGCCGGCCGCCACCGAGGAGCCCGCTGTCGTCGAAGGGCAGGCTATCCCTGAGGAGCCCGCTGTCGTCGAAGAGCAGGCTGTCCCTGAGGTGGTGCTCGGCCCCGAACCACCGGCCGGTCCCGAGGGCTAGCCGGCCGGTCGGGATGTCAGGAGGTGATCTGCCGCTTCGACGAGATCACGCCGGTGTTGAACCCGGCGAGGTTCAGACCGCCGTGGAAGCGGGCGTGCTCGATCTTGAGGCAACGGTCCATCACCACGTTGATCCCGGCGCTCTCGGCGTCCCGCGCCACGTCCTCGTGCCAGGACCCGAGCTGCAGCCACAGCGTCTTCGCGCCGACATCGAGGGTCTCCTGCAGCACCGTGGGGAGGTCGTCGTGCTTGCGGAACACGTCCACGACGTCGGGTACCTCCGGCAGGTCCGCCAGCGAGGCATAGGCGGGCTGGCCGAGGATCTCCTTCGCCACGGGGTTCACGAAGTAGAGGCGGTAGGGGGCGGAGGACTGCAGGTACGTCGCCACGAAATAGGACGCCCGCGAGGGCTTGTCGGACGCCCCGACGATCGCCACGGATCGCGCACTCCTCAGCAGGTTGAGGCGATCGGGGGCCGAGGGGCCCTCCCAGGTCCGCTCCGGTGTCGTTGTGCCGCTCATGCTCCCACTCCTACTGCCCGCGTGGTGGACGGGGCGTCGTCGTTCTCTTCCGCCGGTACCTGCGGGAGGTCCTCGAGCCCTTCATCAGAGGAGCTCACCGCGGTGTCCAGTGCCTGGTCCAGGTCCCACAGGATGTCGTCGATGTCCTCGAGCCCCACCGAGATACGGACGAGGTCCTCGGGAATCCCTGCGGCGACGAGCTGATCGGCCGAGAGCTGCTGGTGCGTCGTGGACCCGGGGTGGATCACGAGCGTGCGGGAATCACCGACGTTCGCGAGGTGGGAGGCGAGCTGCAGCGACTCGATGAACTTCTGGCCCGCCTTGCGCCCGCCCTTGATGCCGAAGCTGAACACGGAGCCCGGTCCCTGCGGCAGGTAGGTCTTCGCACGTTCGTGATGGGCGTGTGTGGGGAGTCCCGCGTAGTTGACGTACTCGACGCGGGGATCGGCCTGCAGCCACTCCGCCACGGCCTGGGCGTTCTCGAGGTGCTCGTCGAGGCGCTGCGCGAGCGTCTCCACGCCCTGGAGGAGCTGGAACGCCGACATGGGCGAGAGCGAGGGGCCGATATCGCGGAGTTGCTCGGTGCGGAGCTTGGTGAGGAAACCGTACTCGCCGAAGTTCGCCCACCACTGGATGCCACCGTAGGAGGGGACGGGTTCCGTCATCATGGGGAACTTGCCGTTGCCCCAGTCGAAGCGGCCACTCTCGACGATCACCCCACCGAGGGTGGTGCCGTGCCCGCCGATGAACTTGGTCGCGGAGTGGATCACGATGTCCGCGCCGTGCTCGATCGGACGCACCAGGTAGGGCGTGCTGAGGGTGGAGTCCACGATGAACGGGATCCCGGCGTCGTGGGCGACCTTCGCGAGCCCTGCGAGGTCCGCGATCTCGCCCGAGGGGTTGGCGATCACCTCGGCGTAGACGGCTTTGGTGTTCTCCTGGATGGCGGCAGCATAGTCCGCCGGGTCGGTTCCCGGCACGAAGGTGGTCTCGATACCGAAGCGACGCAGGGTGACGTCCAGCTGCGTGACGGTCCCCCCGTACAGCTGCGAGGCGGCGACGATGTGGTCCCCCGCCTGGCAGAGCGCGGCGAAGGTGAGGAACTCGGCGCTCATGCCCGATGCCGTGGCCACCGCGCCGATCCCACCCTCGAGGGAGGCGATGCGCTCCTCGAAGGCGGCCACTGTAGGGTTGCCGATCCGCGAGTAGATATTGCCGTACTTCTGCAGCGCGAAGAGGTTGGCGGCGTCGTTCGTGTCCTTGAACACGAACGACGTCGTCTGGTAGATCGGGACGGCGCGCGCACCGTGCGTGGCGTCGGGAGTCCCGCCGGCGTGGAGTGCACGCGTACGGAAACCGAAGGAACGTTCTGCCATCAGACACCTGCCTTGCTGGGATGGGTTCCGGCGAGGGTCTCGTCCGGATCGAAGTCGACGCCGGCCCTGCGCGCGGCATCCGCCTCGAGCTCGCGCACGATCGGGAGGATGTCGGTGCCGAAGGCGGCGACCTCCTCCTGGAAGTGCAGGTAGCACGTGAGGAAGAGGTTCACGCCGATCTTCTTGTACTCGACGATCCGCTCGGCGATCTGCTCCGGCGTGCCGATGAGCTGGGTCCTGAAGCCGTCGTTGTACTGCACGAGGTCCTCGAAGGAGGAGTCGGCCCACATGCCCTTGCCGTCCTTCGTGGAGGCGCCTGCCTCCTGGACGGCGTCGCGGAAACCCTCGACGGCGGGGCGGTGCGCCTTCTCGACGATCTCGCGCAGCGTGTCGCGGGCCTCCTTCTCGGAGTCCCGCGCGATCACGAAGCCGTTCAGGCCGTAGCGGGGGCGGCGTCCGGCCTCGAGGGCGGAGGCCTGCACGCCGGCGATGTTCTCCCTGAAGCCTTCGAGGTCCTTGCCGTTGGAGAAGTACCAGTCGGCCACACGGCCCGCGGTCGCCTGGGCGGCCGTCGAGTTGCCGCCGAAGAAGATCTCGGGGTGGGGCCGGCCGGGGACGTCCACGGGGGCCGGGCTCAGGGTGACGTCGTCGATGTCGTAGTACTTCCCCGACTGGCTGTAGCCCTGTTCGGTCCAGAGGCCGCGGAGTACGCGGATGAACTCCTCCGTCCGGACGTAGCGCTCGTCGTGCTCGAGCCACTCGAGACCGAAGTTCAGGAACTCGTCCTTCAGCCAGCCGGACACGATGTTCACGGCGGCGCGGCCGTTCGAGATGTGGTCCGCCGTGATGATGAACTTCGCCAGCACGCCGGGATGCCACATGCCGGGATGGACGGCAGCGATGACCTTCAACTTCTCCGTGGCGGCAAGGAGGGCCAGGGAGAAGCTCGTGGCCTCGTGCTGCTTGTCCGCGCCGTAGGAGGCTGCGTACCGCGTCTGGGAGAGGGCGTACTCGAATCCGGCGTCCTCGGCGATACGCGCCAGGTCCCGGTTGTAGTCGAAGTCCCAGCTGGTGCGCTGCTCGATGGTCGAGACCACCAGGCCGCCGCTGACGTTGGGAACCCAGTAGGCGAACTTGAGGGGAGTGGACAGGTCGGCGACGCTCATGGCTTCCTCCATCGTCCTGGCAGTAGCACCCTACTGCCTCCGCGACGAACGGGGGCCAGGGTTGCTGCGGCGTCAATGAGCCAGATCTCTCGGCCGCTCGGGATGGTCAAGCACGAGTCTGGCACCGGCGACGTGAAGTTCCAAACAATGTGTCCCCGTGTGTGGTGATGGACGCCCCGCGTGGTCCACGGTCCCGCCGTGCTTCCTTGACAAGCGCGGAGAGCGCGACGAACACTGACCGTGGGAGCGCTTCCACGGGGAAAGGGGAGCGCTCCGTCTCGGGCTTCCACGCCAACCGACCACTGTATGAGGAGCAATGATGCTCAACATTTCCAGAACCTGCGCCATGACCCTGACGCTCGCCGGCGTTCTCGCAGCCACCGCGCTCTCGGCCCTGCCCTCCTCGGCCCAGGGCCCCGGGGGCGGGCACCCGCCCGCTAGCGGGACCTCGGCCACCGAGTTCTACGTCCCGAAGAAGAGCCACTACCACGAGGCCCAGCGCCAGATCGCTGAACTGCGGTCCTCGGGAGACCGGGCATCCGCCGACAGCCTCAGCGCGATGGTCTCGACGCCGCAGGCCGTGTGGGTGACCGGGAGTGATGCCGCCACCGTCACGCGGGAGGTCAGGAACACGACCCACCGCGCGGCGGGCAAGGGGCAGGTCCCCGTCCTGGCCGCCTACAATCTCCCCTTCCGCGACTGCTCGCAGTACTCGGCGGGTGGTGCTACGGATGTCGCGGGGTACAAGGCCTGGATCGACGCCCTCGCCGCGGGGATCCAGGACCGTGAGGCCATGATCGTGCTCGAACCGGACGGGCTCGGCATCATCCCCTGGTACAGCGGGCTCGACGGCAGCCTCGAGTGGTGCCAGCCCGCGGAGGCCGACGCCGACACGGCGGCCGCTGAACGCTTCGAGATGCTGAACTATGCCGTGGACGAGCTGAAGGCCCTGCCGAACACGAAGGTCTACCTCGACGGTACGCACAGTGCGTGGCTGGGCACCGGCGAGATCGCGAGCCGGTTGGTGAAGGCCGGGGTGCAGAAGGCGGACGGCTTCTTCCTCAATGTGTCCAACTACGAGCTCACCGAGCGTCAGCTGGCGTTCGGATCGTGGGTGTCGCAGTGCATCTACTACGCCACGGAGATCGACCCCGGGGCCTTCGGTTCCTGCGCGAGCCAGTACTACCCCGCCAGTCCGACCGACTTCTCCACCTGGGGCCTGAGCGACGCCTGGTACGAGCAGAATGTCGCAGGTGCGGTCGAGGCACCGTCCTCGGACGACCTCGCGCACTTCGTGATCGACACGAGCCGCAACGGCCAGGGACCCTGGGTGCCGACGGCGTCCTACCCGGACCCCCAGGTCTGGTGCAACCCACCGGCGCGCGGCCTCGGCTACCTGCCCACGAGCGATACCGGCAGCGAGCTGGCCGATGCCTTCCTCTGGATCAAGGTGCCCGGTGAGTCGGACGGGCAGTGCAGCAGGGGCCTCGCGGACAACGGCGGGGTGGACCCCGAGTGGGGCCGTGTGGATCCTGCTGCGGGTGCGTGGTTCCCCGAGCAGGCCCTCGACCTGATCGCGAACGCGAGTTCGCCCGTCCGCCCCTAGCGGAGGTCCTGCGGCGTGCCCGTCCCGTGTCGTGTCGCACGGGGCGTGCACGCCGTCCGTGCGCCCGGGTCTCCCGTGCGCCTAGGGTTGATGCATGGACCACGGAGGAACGGAGGAGTGGAGGGCTGCCACGCGCGAGCAGGAGCGCCTCCTCTGGAGCACGCTCTGCTGGGTGGGCGCCGTCCTCACCCTCGTCCTGGCCAGCAGCATCCTGGTGGGAGCGAGTACCGGCGGGACCGACAGCGGCGCCTGGTTCTTCGTCCAGCAGTGCGTCCTGCTGGTCCTCAGCGCGGCCGGCACCACGCTCGCCGTCCGCCGGTGGCGCTCCGTGAGGGCCCGCTAGGAGGATGTCCCGCCGGCCCGTCGAGGGCGGTCCGCTGGGGCACGATACGCTCTGTTACAGAAATGTGACAAACCCGCCGAGCGCTGGGTACTCTCATTCGGTGCTCCCGTCCACGTGGGGCGCTCCCGGACGGATTGCCGAGCCCTGCCGCCGATCGGGATACGTCTGCAAACACCGAAGGCAGGGACGGGGGAACCATCAGTTCCACCGGACGCGCAGGATCCCCTGCACGCGTCCTCGGGGTTAAGCCGCACAGTACCGCCCACCGGTGGTGCCCGCGGCCGGGTGACTCCCATCCGAACCCGACAGCTCACCCCGCAGGCATGGGAGAGGTATAGAACCATGTCACGAATCACTTCACCGGCACGCCACCGCGCCGACGTCGACGGAAACCTCGCGCTGCAGGGCCTGTCCCGCGCCGCGAAGAACGGGGCCACCACCGTGGGCCGCCCGGTCGCCATCGTCGCCGTCACCTCGGGCCTCGCACTCAGCGCCGTCGGCACCGCACATGCCGGCACCTACTCCGCCGAGGGAACGACGGCGCCCGCCGCCGTGGCCCCCGCCGCTGCGGGTACCGCCCACACCGTCGCCGCCGGCGACACCCTGGGAGCCATCTCGGCCCGCTACGGCGCCGACCTCGGCTCGGTCCTCGCGGCGAACAACCTCTCGCTCGGATCGGTCATCTTCCCCGGTCAGACGATCGTCAT
This sequence comes from Arthrobacter sp., assembly GCA_030146405.1. Lineage (GTDB taxonomy): Bacteria > Actinomycetota > Actinomycetes > Actinomycetales > Micrococcaceae > Arthrobacter_D. The sequence continues at coordinate 12,980 of JASLBS010000080.1, read as the reverse complement.
CCCCGCCGCCGGTGCTGCCGTCGCCGCTCCGGTCGCTGCTCCGGCCCCGGTCGTGTCCGTGCCGGTCGCCGCAGCCCCCGTGGCTCCTGTGGCTGTCGAGGCTCCCGCCGTCCAGCAGGCTGCGGCGGTGGCCCCGGCCCCCGCCGTGTCCACGGCAGCCGGATCGGGTGTGTACCTGGCTTCGGCGGCGATCACGCCGGCAGCCGAGACGCACGCTCCCGCGGGCAACGCAGCGGCCATCCTCCTGGGATCGGCGCAGGCGCAGCTCGCAGCCGGCGCCGTGCAGGACTGCACCGTGCTGGTCGAGAAGGCACTGCGCGCAGCCGGTATCTCCGTCGGAGACCTCGGCCCCTCGCAGTTCTTCCAGTTCGGCACCCAGGTGTCCACCCCCGCTCCCGGCGACATCGTCATCACGGGCGGTCACGTGGCCATCTACGTCGGCGGTGGCCAGGTCATCAGCAGCGGCATGAACGGCATCAACGCCACCATGCAGCACCCTCTCTCGGATCTTCCGGGAGCATCCTTCGTCCGGGTGGGCTAACACCGGACGACCACGCACGGGAGACGGCAGGCGCTTGGACGGGGCGCATGCCGTCTCCTTCGTTTAACGGGCAGGTCCTCCGGCTCGGTGTCGGAGCACCTCCTGGATGCCCGGGATGCACCCCTCGTTCTGCAGGGACGTCGTGTCGCCGAGCGCCGCACCCTCGTAGAGCTGCGTCAACAGCCGACGCATGATCTTCCCTGAGCGGGTCTTCGGGACGTCCTCGACCACCACGACGGCGGAGGGCCGCGCGATCGGGCCGATCGCCTCGGCCACCTGGGCCCGCAGCGTCGCGGTGACGTCGAGGGACGGGCGGGTTCCCGAGGCCAGCACCACGAACGCCGCGATGGCGTGGCCCGTGACGGGGTCCGCGATCGGGCACACGCCCGCCTCGACGACGAGCGGATGCGCGACGAGCGCCGACTCGATCTCGATCGTGGAGAGCCGGTGACCCGAGACGTTGATGACGTCGTCCACGCGCCCGAGGATCCAGGTGTCACCGTCGTCGTCGTACCGCGCGCCGTCGCCGGCGAGGAACCAGCCCTCGGCGGCGAACATGCGCCAGTAGGAGTCGAGGTAGCGCTGCGGATCACCCCAGACGGTGCGTGCCATCGCCGGACCGTGCCGGTCGACGACGATCAGGCCCTGCTCGCCCGGCGGGACGGCCCGGCCGTCCTTGTCGACGATCCGCGTGGAGACCCCCGGCAGCGCCCGCGCCGCACAACCGGGCTTGAACGACGCGTCCGTCGGGCTGGGCGAGAGGACCGTGGCACCGGTCTCGGACTGCCACCAGGTGTCGACGACGGGAACCTCGTCCCGCCCGAGGTTCCGGCGGAACCAGCGCCACGCCTCAGGGTTCACGGCTTCACCGACGGTCCCGAGGACGCGGATGCTCGAGAGGTCCCAGGTGGCCGGGACGCCCCCGGGGAACCAGCCCATGAGGGACCGGACCAGTGTGGGCGCGGTGTAGTAGCTGGTGACCCCGTAGCGCTCGATGATCTCTAAGTGGCGGCCCGGGTGCGGCGTGTTGGGCGTGCCCTCGTAGATCACCTGTGTGGCGCCGTTGGAGAGCGGGCCGTAGATCTCGTACGTGTGCGCCGTCACCCAGGCGAGGTCGGCGGTGCACCAGTGCACGTCGCTGTCGCGCCGGGACGGGTCGGGGTGGCTGAAGAGGTGCTCGAAGCTCCACGAGGCCTGCGTGAGGTAGCCGCCGGACGTGTGGACGAGGCCCTTCGGCCTGCCCGTGGTCCCCGAGGTGTACATGATGAACAGGGGTGTCTCGGCGTCGAACGCCTCGGGCTCGTGGTCCGTGGACGCGGTGTCGACCACGTCGTGCCACCAGACATCGCGGCCGTCCGTCCACGCGATGTCCGAGCCGGTCCGGCGGACGACGAGCACGTGCTCGATGGTGCGGCTGTCAGCGACGGCGGCGTCGGCGTTGTCCTTCACGGGGACGGCGATACCGCGGCGGAACTGTCCGTCGGTGGTGACGAGGAGCTTGGCGCCCGTGTCCTCGACGCGGAAGCGCAGCGCCTCGGCGGAGAACCCGCCGAACACGAGGGAGTGCACGGCGCCGATCCGCGCACACGCGAGGGTGATGACGACGGTCTCCACGAGCACGGGCAGGTAGACGACCACGCGGTCACCCTTCCCGATCCCCAGCGAGAGCAGCGCGTTGGCCGCGCGGCACACCTGGTCCTGCAGGTCCGCATAGGTGATGCTGCGGCGGTCGCCGGGTTCGCCCTCGAAGTGGAGGGCCACACGGTCGCCCCGCCCGGCGCGCACATGCCGGTCCACGCAGTTCACCGCGACGTTCAGGGTGCCGGCGGAGAACCACTCGATGGCGGGCACGCTGAGTGTCCCGTCCTCCTGGGGCTCGGCCTTCGCGAAGGTGTGCACGCTGTCCCAGGGCTCGGTCCACTCGAGCCGGGCGGCCTGCTCCGCCCAGAAGGCGAGACGCTCGGCCTCGTCGTCCTGCAGTGGTGCCCGGGTGTCGGTCGTCGCGCCTAGGCCCACCGGCGCACCGCCCAGCGCTCAGCGATCCCGAGCAGGGCGTCCGTGGTCTTGCCGATGATCGCCAGCAGGATGATGGCGAGCAGGATGCGGTCCACGCGGCCGTTCTGCTGGGAATCGACGAGCAGGAAACCGAGCCCCATCGACGAGGCGATGAGCTCCGCCGCGACGAGGAACAGCCAGGACTGGGCGAGTGCGAGGCGCAGTCCGGAGAACAGTGCGGGCACGACGGCGGGGAGCTGCACGGTGGTCAGCAGGCGCACGCCGTTCACCCCGAAGGCGCGGGCGGCCTCGACGAGGTTCCGGTCCACGTGCCGCAGCCCGAGGTAGAGCGTCGTGAACACGGGGAAGAAGGCGCCGATGGTGATCAGGGTGACCTTCGAGTCCTCGTTGATCCCGATCCAGAGGACCAGGAGCGGCACCCAGGCCAGGGACGGGACGGCGCGGAGTGCACCGACCGTGGGGGTGAGCAGGAGGTCGGCGACGCGGGACAGGCCCAGGACGGCGCCGGCCACCACGCCGAGCACGGACCCGATGAGGAACCCGAGGACCACGCGCTGGGTGGAGATGAGGATGTGCGTCGCGAGCTGGCCGCGTTCCACCAGGTCGACGGCGGCCGCGAGCACCGACGTGGGGGACGGCAGCTGCGACGGCTTGAAGAAGCCCGACGCCGTGCTGAGATGCCAGCCGAGCAACAGCAGGGCGGGGACGATCAGGCCGAGCAGGATGATCCCGAGGCGACGGCCGGTGGCGCGTCGGGTCCTCCGGCCGGAGTCTCCCGCTGTGCCCTCCTGCCCCAGGCGGTCCTCCCCGGCGATGGGGGAGCCGATCGCCTTCAACCCGTCCCGGCTGATGGGGACGGCCCGCTGCTCCAGCCCGGAACTCATGAGTCCGCGCCGATCGACGCCGGGTCGGCGTTCTCGACGAGCGAGGGATCGAGCAGGGATCCGAGGGCCTCGTCGATCTGCTCCTGCGACTGGACGTCGCCGGTCTCCACGAACACGGGGCCGATCTTCTCGAGCACCGCGCGCTGCGCATCGCCGGGTGCGGGGTCCACGTCCAGGTTGGTGCGGTCGATGATGACGGAGTTCGCGACGGCCGGATCGATGGCGGCGACCTCCGCGAGGATGGCGGCCGTCTCCTCGGGGTTGTCCTTGGCCCACTGCCGCGCCTTCTCGTAGGCGTTCACCACGGTCTGGGCGACGTCGGGCTTCTCCGCGAGGAAGTCCTCCGTGGCGTTGAGGAAGCCGTAGCTGTTGAAGTCGATGTCGCGGAAGAACAGCTGGGCACCGTCCTGCTCCGCGGCGGCCATGATGGGGTCGAGGCCGGCCCATGCGTCGACGGCGCCGCTCGCCAGGGCGGCCCGGCCGTCGGCGTGCTGCAGGTTCTCGATCGTGACCTCGGACTGGTCCACGCCCGCCGCCTCGAGGGCCTGCAGGAGGAAGAAGTAGGGATCGGTACCCCGCGTCGCGGCGACGGACTTGCCGCGCAGGTCCTCCACGCTCGTGATGCCGGAGTCCGGCAGTGTCACGAGGGCGGACCACTCGGGCTGCGAGTAGATGTCGATGGCCTTGATGGGCGATCCGTTGGACCGGGCGAGCAGCGCCGCCGACCCCGCGGTGGAGCCGACATCGATCGCGCCGGCGCGCAGGGCCTCGTTCGCCTTGTTGGAGCCGGCCGACTGCACCCAGGTCACCGTGATGTCCTGATCGGCGAGCTCCTCCTCGAGCCAGCCCTGCTCCTTGATGACGAGGCTCAGGGGGTTGTAGGTGGCGAAGTCGATGTTCAGGGTCCCGCCCTGCGTGGTCCCGTCCGCCGCCGCAGGTTCGGTGTCGGACGCGTTCTCCCCCGCGAGGCAGCCGCTCAGGCTGAGCGAGAGGGCGGAGGCGAGGGCGAGCGTGGGCAGGAGGGCGCGGCGGGTCATGGTGATCCTTCATCGAGGGGGTGGTGCGGAACGGGAATCAGGCGCCGACGGTCCTCGAAGGACCGGGCGGGGGAGTGCGGCGGAGTACCGGGCTAGTGCCCGGTGACGCCGAGCAGGGAGAGGAGCGAGCTGCGCAGGGCGCCGAGATCCGCGGAGTTGCGGTCGCGGGGCCGGGCGCCGGGGACGGAGACGAGTTCCGCGACCGTGGACCCGTCGCGTCCGTCGTCGTCACGGCCGAGGACCAGGATGCGGTCCGCGAGCTGGAGGGCTTCGTCGACGTCGTGCGTGACGAGCAGCACCGTGGTGGGCTGCGCCGAGTGGATGTCGAGGAGGAGGTCCTGCATCCTGATGCGGGTCAGCGCGTCGAGCGCGCCGAACGGTTCGTCCAGCAGCAGCACGCCGGGGTTGCGGGCCAGGGCCCGTGCCAGGGAGGTGCGCTGGGCCATGCCGCCCGAGACCTCGCGCGGACGGTGCTTGGCGAAGGCGTCGAGGCCGACGAGCTTCAGCAGCTCGAGGACCTTGGCCTTGCCGGCGCTGGCACTGGAGGACCTGGGCAGCCCGATGGCGACGTTCGCCTGCAGCGTGTGCCACGGCAGGAGCCGCGGCTCCTGGAACGCGACGGCGCACCGCTCGTCGATCCCGGAGACGGGCGTGCCGTCGATCAGGACCTCCCCGGCGTCGGGCACGTCCAGGCCGGCGGCGGCCCGCAGGAGTGTGGACTTGCCGCAGCCGCTCGTGCCGAGGATGGCCAGGATCTCGCCCGGCTCCACCTCCACCGAGACGTCCCTGAGGACCACGCGGCGGCTCTCGGCCGTGCCGAAGCTCCGACCGAGGCCGGAGAAGCGCACGCCGAGGGCCTGCTTGGAGGTGGGGCGGGTGGCGCCGGGTGCCAGAACTGCAGTCATGGTGTCTCCATCGGTCCTGGCGGTAGCACCCTACGGACCGGGCCTCGTCCACCGCGGTGCGGTGGTTCCCAGGGCTCGGACCTCGATATCGCCGTACGTCCGGGGAACGCACGACGACCAGGGTTGCTGCGGCTTCACTGATCCAGGTCTCTCAGCCGCTCGGGATGGTCACTCCCATGAAACGCCCGCAGCCCGGCAGGAGCAAAATGGACCGTGTAACAAAGGCTGTAACAATTCCCGTGCGGGCGCGGCATCGACAGAAGGGGCACCATGGCACACCGGAACGATCCAGAGGTGATCAGGAGGCTCCTGACGGAGCACGGACGGTGGGCGGTCGTCGGCTTGTCGAACAACCCGCGGAGGGCCGCCGTCGGGGTGTCGAGGTTCCTCATGGACGGGCTCGGCATGGAGATCGTCCCCGTGAGCCTCAAGGGCGATGACGTCCACGGACAGAAGGGCTACACGCGCCTCGCGGACGTCCCGGGGAGGATCGACGTCGTCGACTGCTTCGTGAACTCGACCCGCGTCGGCGCGGTGGTCGACCAGGCGATCGCCGTGGGTGCGCGCGCCGTCTGGCTGCAGCTCGGGGTCATCGACGAGGAGGCCGCCCGCCGAGCCGAAGAGGCGGGGCTCGACGTGGTCATGGACACGTGTCCGGTCATGGAGGCGCCGGCCCTCGGGCTGTAGACCATGTCGTCGGGCCCTACATCCGCTGGTATCTCGAGCGCACCACCATGAACACGCCGTAGGCCATGAGCCCGAGGGCCACCGCGCCGAGCAGCCAGGCACCGAACGGCTGGTCCCGGAGGGACTTCAGGGCGCCGTCGAGTCCCGTGGACTGCTCCGGGCTGCTCGTGACGGTGGCGACGACGATCAGGACGCCGAGCACCGCGAGCGCGAAGCCCTTCGCGACGTAGCCGACGGTCCCGAGCATCACGACGGCGGCGCCCACGGCTCCAGCGGGGAGGCGTGAGAGTTTCCTGCGGAAGCGGCGCGTGGCACCGCTGTACACGAAGTAACTCCCGACGACCAGGACGCCGACGCCGATCGCGAGGAGGAGCGCCGCACCCACCGGGTTCGCCATGAGGGAGGCGCTGAGGGAGCTGGTGGTGCCGCTGCTGTCGCTCGATCCGCCCATCGCATACCGTCCGAACGTCCCGCCGATCACCCCGTACACCACGGCCTGTCCGCCGTTCTTGGCCCGGGCGGTCAGCTTCTCCCTACCGCTCAGCGCGCGGACCCCGAAGAAGATCTCGCTGAGGTAGAAGAGGGCGAGTGCCGTGCAGCCGACGAAGCAGAACCACAGCAGCACGGTTCCACCGGGATTGCCGGCGAGTTGGCCGATGGCTCCGCTCTGGTCGGCGCTCCCGGACCCGCCGTCGACGAGTCCCAGGGCGATGACGCCGATGAGGAAGTGCAGGATCCCCGCAGCGACGTACCCGGCGCGTGCCACGAGCTCGAAGCCTTTCGAATCGGCTGCTTCCTCCGCGGCGTCCGAGGCCCGGTCCAGCGCGTCGTTGTTCCCGGTCCCCGGGCCCGTGCCCGACGTCGTCCCTGATGCCATGGTGGTCCGCCTTTCTCTGGCGCGGCGTGGGATGTCGCGGTGACTCCGTGCCGGGCCGGACCTCATCCTCCCACCCGGATGCCCGCCACGGGTGTTTCCGCGCCGCCTCCCTCCCGCCTCGCGCGCCGGCGGACCCTCGGCCCCTGCGCGCGGTCCACTAGGTTGGGTCCGGGGCGGTGACCGGGAGCGGCCACGCACACCGACGGAAGAGGAATCATGGAGCAGTTCACCTACGAGGAACGCGGCGCGACGGACCGCCCTTTCCCGGAGCCGCTGGAGGACGGCTGGCCCTCCGGGTACACCGTCATGGTCGAGTCACGCGAGATCGGGACCGATGACCCGTCCGCAGCCTTCATCGCGCTCACCGAGGGCATCCTCACCTGGGAACTGCACCGGGGCGCCGGGCTCACCATGGACTCGCCCGCACCCCGGGCCGAGCCCGGAGCCCGCGTGGTCTCCGGTCTCGGTATCGGACCGGTGCGCATCAAGGCGCCGTGCCGCGTGATCTGGTCGAGGGCGCCACAGCTCGACGGCGCCGGCAGGGCGGTGCCCGGGCAGCGCGGCGGCTTCGGCTACGGCACGCTGCCGGGCCATCCCGTGCGGGGCGAGGAAGGCTTCTACGCGGAACTGACCGCCGACAACCGGCTGCTGTTCAGCTGCACCGCCTACAGCGTCCCGGCCGGTCCTCTGTTCCGGCTCGCCGCGCCGGTCACCCGGCTCACCCAGCGGTACGTCCTCTCGCGCTACGTCCGGGCCGCGCGCGCTTTGGCCTCCGGGTAGGAGCCCCACCCGACTTCCTGCCGAATCGGACCGGAAACGCCGTCGTAACCGCGCAGCGCTAGCTTGTGAAGCTCCATGACCCGGAGAGGATCCAGCATGAATGACGCAGTGGGGCAGCAGGCGGCCGAGGTGCTCGCGAACGGATTGGGCAGGCGGAGGTTCCTCGGGGTGGTGGCGGCCGTCGGCACGCTGTCGGCCGCGTCGGCGGCGGGAGCGCCGTCGGCGTTCGCCACCGCACCGGCCGCCGGACGCGGCGTCTCCGTGCCGGCAGATGTCCCGCGGGTCCCCGGGAAGACAGCCGGCCCGGACAAGGCGGCCGTCGGGATCCTCCAGCCGGGGCAGGGCCGCATCAAGGGCGACAGCTACCTCTCCTCGACGCCGGACGACGTGCTCTGGGGGTATGTCCCGACCGTGCACGCGACGCCGGTGATGACCATGAGGTCCGGCCGCACCGTGACCATCGACGCCCTGTCCCACGAGGGGATCCTCGAGGACCAGGGACGGAATCCGCTCGAGTACTTCGGTTCGCTCGGAGTCGGTAGGTCATCCGTCCTGCAGGACGCCGTCGACATCGCCGCGGGATACCGGAGGACCGAGCGGCGGTTCGACGTCGACGGACCGCACATCGTCACCGGCCCGATCGCCGTCGAAGGGGCCGAACCCGGCGACGTGCTCAAGATCGAGACGCTCGACGTGGTGCCGCGGGTCCCGTACGGCGTGGTGTCCAGCCGTCACGGCAAGGGTGGTCTGGCCGCGCTTCCCGGGCCCGCCGCACCCGCGGGCATCACCCTCGACCAGGTCATGCCCCCGGTGGCCACGGACAACCGGGCGTCGGGCGTCCCGACGGACTACGGGAACGTGTCGGTGTTCACGCGGATCGAGAAGGGCAAGGGCGTGATGACCAGCGGTGACATGGAGGTCCGCTTCCCGTTGCGGCCCTTCATGGGCATGATGGGCGTCGCCTTCGCCGAGGCCGGTGGGCTGACCGCCCCCGAGGCGAACTCGGTGCCGCCGACCCTCGGTGGCGGCAACATCGACATCCGGCATCTCGGAGCAGGCTCCACCTTCTATCTCCCGGTGCGGGCACCCGGTGCGCTCTTCTACGTCGGGGACCCGCACATGGGCATGGGCGACGGGGAGGTGGCCCTCACGGCGATGGAGGGGTCACTGCGCGGCACCTTCCGCCTGACGGTGTGCAAGCCGGGCTCCGGGGACGCGCCCTCGGTGGCGTACTCCTACCCGTTCGGGGAGACGAAGGACGCGTGGATCCCGATCGGACTCTCCGATCCCGATGGTCTCGCCGGCGGAGGAGTGTCGAGCGATCTCGACGCGGCCATGCGGCGCGCGGTGGTCAACGCACTGGACTTCCTCGAGAACGATCGCGGCATGGACCGCGCGATCGCGTACGCCTACCTGTCGGCAGCAGCCGATTTCGCCATCTCGCAGGTGGTCGACCGTACCGTCGGCGTGCACGGTCTGATCGCGAAGTCGCACTTCGGCTCCTGAGGCGGTGGACCCACCTCGGCCGCGGTTGCCACGGATCAGGAGCACGGTCGTCCGGCGGCCACCGGCTGACCTCGCGGTTGATGCCGAACCGTTACCCGCGAGGACTACCTGTTTCCATTGTGCGGCCCGCCGAGGGCACCTAGGTTGAGGAGTACAGCGATTGCCCGGGAGCGTCCGACAGGTTCGGACGCTCCCGATTCTTGCGATCAGCGGATCATCGACTGTTGTTCGCGGCGCCCTCCTGCGAGGACGCCGCTTGCGTGTGGGGCCGCAAGCTGAGCCGCCGGGGATCGCCCGTCGGATACTACGTGTTCAGGAGACGCGCACATGATCGTTGCACACAAGTGGGTTGCTGCCGGATCGACGGCCACCCTTCTCGCCGGTGGACTCTTCCTCGGCGCTCCCATGGCTTCCGCCGCACCCGGTGACGCCGCATGCCTGCAGGCTTCCACGCAATTCAACGCCGCTCTCGGCCTTGCCGGCGTCGACGTCAGCTTCGTGAACCAGTTCGAGGCCGCGACGGCCGCCGTCGTCGAGGCCGCCGCGGCGCTCGACACCGTCACTCAGGCAGCCCTGTCATCGGAGGCTGCCGTTGCCGCCGAGGCGCAGGTCGTGGCCGCCGAAGGGGACCTGACCGCCGCCGAACTCGACACGACGGAGGCCGTCGCCGGTCTTGCTGCTGCCGAGCAGGCGTTCCTTGCGGCCGACCCGGACGGCGACCCCGACCAGGACCCTGACGTCATCGCCGCACAGCAGGCGCTCCTCGCTGCGCAGGGTGCGGAAGCCCTGGCCGGTCAGGCGTACGAGGCCGCACTCGCCGCCTACGAGGCCGTTGTCCTCACGCCCGAGGTGCTCGCGGCAGAGGAAGCGCTGTTCACAGCCGGCGACCAGGCCGACGCCCTCCTCGCGCAGCTCAGCGGGAACGAAGCCCTCGCGGCCGAGCTCCTCGAGCTGTTCAAGGCCTTCCTCGCCGCCTGCGACGCCACCGCCATCGGCGTCGACCCCGTGGTGCCGGTCGTGGTCGCCCCGGTCACTCCCGCCCCGGTGGTTCCGGTCGCTCCGGTCGCTCCTGTCGCTCCCGGCGCGGGTGTCGCCCCGGCTGCTCCCGTCAAGGCTCCGGTCGCGACGAACAAGGGGCTCAATGTGCAGACCGCCGTCACCACCGAGGACAACAGCCCGGCTGTCGCCCTGATCGCGGCACTGCTGGCTGTCGGCGTCGCGGTTCCCGTGGCGACCGCAGCGCGCATGCGTCGTCTCGAGCGCGCGCAGCGCTAGTACACTGGCTGTCCCGGTGCGGCGTCGCGGTCCTCGCACCGTGGTTCCGCACCGGGACAGTGCACCACCCCTCTTCCTACCCGAGGACAGCACAGCCCATGGAACAGCACCGCAGTCCGGACGCATCCCCCGACGTGGAGCCCGGCGCGCCTGTGTCGAAGCCGGCCGGGAGGACGTTCGGAAGGCGCTGGATCGCCCTCCCGCTCGTCGCCGCCGCGGGCCTGGCGATCGCCGTCTCGGTCCTGCCGCCGGAGTCCGCCGGAGCGCCGTCCGCAGCGCCCACGTCCGCCGCCGCCCCGTCCCTGCCGGCGCCAGCCACCCCGTCGCCCACCGCACCGGCCCGTACGTCCGTCGAGGCTGCGCCTCCGGCCGTCGACGCGGGGCCGGCCGCCGCACAGCCGACCGGCCTGTCCTTCCCGGCGGCCGCGATCGAGATGGCCGTCCTCCCGCTCACTCCGAGCGACGCCGACCTCGCGTCGCAGACCCTCGTCCCACCGCTCACCACCGACGCCTACTGGCTCACCTCCTACGGTGTACCAGGCGCCGGATCGGTGAACACCACGTACATCGCCGGCCACAGCTGGGACGGCAAGGATGCCCCGTTCAACCGGCTCAGCGACGAGGCCCTCGTGGGCCAGGAGTTCACGCTCACCACGGAGACGGGCAGTATGACCTACGTGGTGGACTCGGTCATCACGCATGACAAGGACACCCTGAAGGACAGCGAGATCTGGAACATCGTGCCGAATCGCGTGGTCCTGATCAGTTGCTACACCGAGGACCCCTGGGGCAAGAACGTCGTGGTCACGGCGATGCCCGGGGCCGGCTGACCCGGGTCCCACCCGGATGCAGGAGGCCCCCACCCGCGACGGGTGGGGGCCTCCTCGGGTTCCGCCGTACGGGAGTTACTTGCGGCCCTTGCCCGGTGTGACCACCGTCGTCGTGCAGGAGGCATCCCACTCGCTCACCGGGACGACGGAGGTGCACCGGAACAGCGACGGATTGATGTTCTGGGGCGACTGCCAGGCCTTCGTGGCCTGCTCGAAGTCGTACGCGAACCCGAGCAGGTCTTCCTCACTCCACGCGGTGCCGAGGAACACGACGCCGGAGGGGCGGCGGTTGGTCTCGGAGTAACCGGACGGCACGATCACCGAGGGGTAGCCGGCCCGTGCGCCGACACCCGTCGTCGCCGAGTTCGAGACGATCGCGTCGAGGTCGTTCGCGGTGAGGACCGAGTCGATGGCCGCCCGGCTCTCCGCGAGCCCTGTGTCCCGGGCGGCGACGTACTGCGCCTGCTGCGCCGGATCGTCCAGGTCGACGGACTCGGAGGCGGTGAGCAGGGTCTGCCCGAACTTCAGGGCCGCGGGGGCGTTGGCGGTGTTGTAGGCGATGATGTCGCTCAGCGTGTCCATCGGGGCGTCCTCGGGGAGACGTGCCAGGTAGGCGTTGAGGTCCCGCTCGAACTCCAGCGTGAGGATGCTCGGAGCGCTGCTGTTACCGACCGTCACGGGGACCAGCGTGGCCCCCTGCGCCCGGAGCGCATCCAGTGCGGCGGTGTAGACGGGATCGGTGGTGCTCGCGACGTAGCCGAGCCGTCGGCCCTCCAGCGCGGTGTCCGTGAGCGCCTCGGTGAAGTCGACGTCGTCGCTCGGGTTCGCCGCGGTGGCGGGGTCCTCCGGATCGATGCCGGTCATCGCCGTCAGCAGGGCTGCGGCGTCGTACACGGACTTCGTCATGGGTCCGGCGGTGTCCTGGGTCGCCGAGATGGGGATGATGCCGGTCCGGCTGGCGATCCCCACGGTCGGCTTGACACCGACCAGCGAGTTGGCGCGGGCAGGGCTGAGGATCGACCCCGAGGTCTCCGTACCGATCGTGAGGGTCGCGAGTCCCGCGGCGCCCGCCGATCCTGACCCGGCACTCGATCCGCTCGGTGTCTGGCTCGCGTCGTAGGGGTTGAGCACCTGCCCGCCGAGGGAGCTGTAGCCGGCGGGCATCCCGCTGGTCATGAAGTTGGCGAACTCGGTGAGGTTCGTCTTGCCGATGATGACGGCACCGGCCTTCTTCAGCTCGGTGACCAGCGGGGCGTCCGCCGCCGGGTAGGAGTTCGCGAGGGCCACGGATCCTGCGGTGGTGGGCATCCCGGCGACGTCGATGTTGTCCTTCACGAGGACGGGTACCCCGTGGAGGGGACCGCGCACGGTGCCTTTCCTGCGCTCCTGGTCGAGGGCCTTGGCCTCGGCGAGGGCCGAAGGGTTGATGGAGCGGACGGCGTTCAGGTGCGGTCCGTCAATGCTGACGGCCTGGATGCGGTCAAGGTACGCCTGGGTCAATGCCTCGGAGGTGAAGCTGCGTGACGCGAGCCCGGCCTGGACCTCGACGACTCCGGCTGTGCTGAGGTCCAGGGGGAGCGGCTTCGGCGCCGCGACGGCGGGACCGGGACCGGCGACGACGGCGGCGGCGAGCAGTCCGGTG
>JASLBS010000067.1 GCA_030146405.1 Arthrobacter sp. | reverse complement strand
CCGTGCAGGACTTCATCCCTCACCGGCTCGTGCCGGCCCACCTCGACGGAGAACAATGGCCAAGGACACCGACAAGAAGAAATCGAAGAAGCTCCCGGGCACCGTGATCGGGGTCGACATCGGCGGCACTGGGATCAAGGGCGGCATCGTCGACCTGGCCAAGGGAGAGATCGTCGGTGACCGCTACCGCATCCCCACGCCCAAGCCCTCCACCCCCGAAGCGGTGGCGGAGGTGGTGGCGCAGATCGTCACGGAACTGACGTCGCGACCCGAGGGACCCGCCGCCGACGTACCGGTGGGCGTGACCTTCCCGGCCATCATCCAGCACGGCGTGGCACGCTCTGCCGCGAACGTCGACAAGAGCTGGGTGGACACCGATGTCGACGCCCTGTTCACCAAGGTGCTCGGACGTCCCGTCCACGTCATCAACGACGCCGACGCCGCCGGTCTCGCAGAGGTACGGTACGGTGCCGGCAAGGGGAAGCCGGGTACCGTCCTGGTGATCACCCTCGGGACCGGGATCGGCTCCGCCTTCATCTTCGACGGCCGGTTGGTACCCAATGTCGAGCTGGGGCACCTCGAGATCGATGGGCACGACGCCGAGTCCAAGGCCTCCGCCGTAGCCCGTGAGCGGGACGGCATCGGTTGGGACGAGTACGCGGTCCGCCTCCAGCGGTACTTCTCCCACGTGGAGTTCCTCTTCTCCCCCGAACTGTTCATCGTGGGCGGCGGTATCTCCAAGCGGAGCAGCGAGTACCTCCCGGGCCTCGACCTGCGCACCCCCATCATCCCGGCACAGCTGAAGAACCAGGCCGGGATCGTGGGTGGAGCGCTCCAGGCAGCGCTGCTCTTCAGCCCGACCACCTAGCGCTCCCGCACGACCCTCTCCCCGTGCCATCGGCCGGCTCACGGAAGAACCAGCCCATGAAGAAAGCCCGACTCGGAGTATCTCCGGGTCGGGCTTACTGTCACCGGCGCGTCCCGCTGAGGGCTGCGCCGGTGGTACCGGTGGTGACGTCGGCTTCCCCTCCGTTGCCACCACCGGGGCTCTGTGTCCGCTCCTGCTGCCGGTCCTACTGCGCCGGTACCCTACTGCGCCGTGAGCGGTCGCTGCGCTCCGCTCGGTACCCGCTCGTTCTCCGCTGACTGCCGTCGCAGCGTGTCGATGGCCGACTCGAAGTCCTCGAGTGACTCGAATCCCTGGTACACACTGGCGAAGCGCAGGTACGCGATCTGGTCGAGTTTACGCAGGGGGCCCAGGATGGCAAGACCCACCTCATGGGCATCGATCTCCGCGACCCCGCTGGCCCGCACGTTCTCCTCGACCTCCTGGGCGAGGAGCGCGAGATCGTCCTCGGTGACCGGGCGGCCCTGGCAGGCCTTCCGCACGCCGTTGATGATCTTGCTCCGGCTGAACGGTTCTCCTGCACCCGAGCGCTTGATCACGCTGAGGCTCGTGGTCTCGACGGTGCTGAAGCGTCGCCCGCACTGCGGACACGATCGGCGTCGGCGGATGGCCGAACCGTCGTCGCCGAGGCGACTGTCCACCACGCGGGAGTCGGGGTGACGGCAGTACGGACAGTACATCGCTCCCCTCCCGCTTATCGATCTCCGACCATCTTAGGACTACATGTGGTGAAACAACAACACTGTCATTACCAGATGTTGTGCTTCACCGGGCCGATGGGATGAAGCGGGCGGCGACCGCCTCGCCGTGCGCCGGTAGATTCTCGGCCTCGGACAGGGCGATGATGGACCCGGACACGGCTTCGAGCGCGGCGCGATCGTAGTGCACCAGCTGAACCGCCCGCAGGAACGTGGTGACATTGAGTCCCGAGGCGAACGCCGCCGTGCCCCCGGTGGGCAGAACGTGGTTGGACCCGGCGCAGTAGTCGCCCAGGCTCACGGGGCTGGACGCTCCTACGAAGACCGCGCCTGCGTTACGGATACGTGCGGCGACATCCGCGGCATCGGCGGTCTGGATCTCGAGGTGCTCGGCGGCATAGGCGTCGCAGACGGCGACACCGTGGTCGATGTCATCCACGAGGATCACACCGGACTGCGGCCCGGCCAGGGCGGTCCGCACGCGCTCCGCGTGGCGGGTCGCGTCCGCCCGCACGCGCAGCCGGTCGATCACGGCGACGGCGAAATCCTCGGAGTCGGTCACGAGGACCGACGCCGCCTGTGGATCGTGCTCGGCCTGGCTGACCAGGTCGGCGGCCACGAGATCGGGATCCGCTGCTGCGTCGGCCAGCACGGCGATCTCGGTGGTACCCGCTTCCGAGTCGATACCCACCCGACCGCGCACCAGGCGCTTTGCCGTGGCGACGAAGACGTTGCCCGGTCCGGTGATCACGTTCACCGGGTCGATGCCGGGACGGTCGGTGTCACCGGTGACACCGTACGCGAGGGCGGCCACTGCCTGTGCCCCGCCCATTGCGTACACCTCGGTGATACCGAGCATCCAGGCGGCGGCCAGGATCACCGGGTGCGGCCACCCATCGAACTCCCGCTGCGGCGGGGACGCAAGCGCGATGGATCCCACACCGGCGGCCTGCGCGGGAACCACGTTCATCACCACGGAGGAGGGATACACGGCCAACCCGCCCGGTACGTAGAGTCCCACGCGGTCCACGGCGATCCACTTGTGCGTCAGCCGCGCACCGGGAGCCACCTCCACCTCGACGTCGGCGGGCACCTGCGCGGAGGCGAAGGCGCGCGCGCGGCGGATGGCCTCCTCGAGCGCCTCCCGGACCGCCGGCGCGAGATCGGACACCGCTGCCTCGATCACCGCTGCCGGAACCCGAGGATGTTCCTGCCGCACGCCGTCGAACCGCTCCGCGAACTCCTGCAGGGCATGGAAGCCCCGGGACCGGACATCGTCGATGATGGTCTGCACCGCAGCCTCGGAGGATGCCGCGCTCGCGGCGGCGCGCGGCATCACGCTCTTGAGTTCACCCGGGGTCAACGCCTGACCCCGCAGATCCAGGAAGCGGAAGTCGAGGACGGGAAGGTTGCTGGACGTTGGAATCACTCCGGAAGTCTATCGGGGCTCGGCGGGCCCGGAAGCGCCCGGTCACGAGCGACGGCGCGCCAGCCCGATCAGTGCGGTGACGAAGATGATCACCGCGGCGACCGCCGGCCAGATGGCGAGCACGCCGTAGGACTGCAGGACGAAGGCTGACCCGGACATGCTCTCGTCCGCGTCGGGGCCGAAGAGGAACGCGAGACCCTCCCCCGTCAGCAGGGCGAGGACGGAACCGGCCACCGACCCTCCGACGGCGGCCAGAATACGTGCCACGACCCCGGGCAGTCCGAGCCGGAGGGCCACGACGATGCCGACCCCGATTCCCGCCAGCAACTGGAGACCCGCCAGGGTCAGATCGCGCAGCAGCCACTGCTGCGCGTCGGTCGGTTCCCCGAACAGGCGCCCGGTGGGAGCGAGCAGCCACCAGGCGACCCCGATCACGGCACCAAGGAGAACGGTGGAGCCGAGCCACCAGAACACTCCCGCGGGCGGGACTGCCCGCCGGTCCTCCGCCACGGCATAGACCGGAGGCGGGTAGTTGCTTGCTCCGGTGTCCGGCTGGTGGCTGGCGCGCATGACTTCTACATTAACAAACCACGCGGTGCCCGGCGCGCACGCCTATCGTGGAAGGGCCGGTGCGTACGCCGATCACGTCGACCACCGCACCAGCGTCCCGCTGTCCGCCGTCGTCGACCTCCGAAGGAACTCCGTGAACACGTCCAGCACCGAACGGGTCATCCTGCCGACGCCTGCCGAGAGCCACGGAGAGTCCTTCCGGGAGGTCTTCCGCCGTCACGCGGCCGGAGTCGCGATCATCACCGCCAGGTACAACGACGTCCCCTACGGCTTCACGGCCACCTCGGTGGCCTCGCTCTCCGCGGAACCGCCGCGGTTCTCCTTCAACATGGCACGCACGTCCTCGTCCTGGCCGGCGGTGGCGAACACCAACTTCGTGGGCGTCCACATGCTGAGTACGGAGAACGAGGGCCTCGCCAACCGCTTCGCCCGGACGAAGGACCGCTTCACCGGCGACCACTGGGAGCCCGGGCCCGAGGGCGTCCCTGTCCTCCGCGACGTGGCCGGCTGGCTGGTGGGCCGAATCAGCATGCGCCTGTCCTTCGAGAACAACGCCGTGGTGGTGGCCGAGGTGGTCGCGGGCACCATCGGCGCGGACGGCGCTCCCCTGCTGTACCACGGCGGGAGCTACGGTACCCCGACCGCCACCGACTACGTCATCTGACAGTCCCCCGGCCGGGCGGCAGTGTCAGCCCTCCAGGCAGGCTGGCCCGAGGAGAACCTTCAGGTCCCCGATCAGTCCCGGGCCGGGGTTCACCCGCAGGTCCACACCGAGCTTCATGACCTCCACCTTGCGCGACCCGTTGAGCCGGATCAGCACCTCGGTGGTTCCGGGGTGCGTACGGAGAACGTCCCCCAGCGCAGTCACCGCCGTCTCGGTGGCCTTGTGCTGCAGCATGGAGATGACCACGGGACCCGAGTGGCCCTCGCTGAGGTCAGGCACGGTGAGTTCCTGTGCGTTGAGCATCACGGCGCCGTCGTCGCGGCGCTGAAGCCGTCCCCGCACCACCACGATCAGGTCCTCGGCCAGGATCGTGGAGATGGGCCCGTAGACCTGCCCGAAGAACATCACCTCCATGGAACCGGCGAGGTCCTCGATCTCCGCCCGTGCATAGGCGTTGCCGCTGTTCTTCGCGATCCTGCGCTGCAGTGAGGTGATCATGCCGGCGATCGTCACGATCGCGCCGTCGGCCGGGCCCTCCTCGCTGATGATCGACGGGATCGAGGAATCGGCGTGCTGCCCGAGGATCGCCTCGAGGCCCTGGAGCGGGTGGTCCGAGACGTAGAGGCCGAGCATGTCGCGCTCGAAGGCCAACTTGTCCTTCTTGTCCCACTCCGGCAGGTCGGGAACCACGACGGACAGCCCTCCCACGGTGTCCCCGCCGTCGTCGAACGCGCTGAAGAGATCGAACTGGTTCGCGGCCTCGTTCCGCTTGAGGACGATCACCGAGTCGACCGCCTCCTCATGGATCATCGCGAGAGCCCGCCGGGGATGCCGGAGCGAATCGAAGGCACCCGCCTTGATCAGCGACTCTATGGTCCGCTTGTTGCAGACGACGGCGGGCACCTTCTGCAGGAAGTCGCTGAAGGACGTGAAGGCACCCTTCTCCTCGCGAGCACCGACCATGGCCCCCACGACGTTCGCCCCGACGTTGCGGATGGCGCCCATGCCGAAGCGGATGTCCTTGCCCACGGGGGTGAAGTTGACGCTCGACTCGTTGACGTCGGGCGGCAGCACGGTGATGCCCATGCGGCGGCACTCGTTGAGGTAGATCGCCAGCTTGTCCTTGTCGTCGCCCACGCTGGTCAGCAGTGCCGCCATGTACTCCGCGGGGTGGTGTGCCTTGAGGAAGGCCGTCCAGTAGGACACCAGCCCGTACGCCGCGGTGTGCGCCTTGTTGAACGCGTAGTCGGAGAAGGACTCGAGCACCACCCAGAGCTTGTCCATGGCAGCCTGCGAGTACCCGTTGGTCTTCATGCCCGCGAAGAAGTCCGCCTGCTGCTTGTCCAGCTCGGACTTCTTCTTCTTTCCCATGGCCCGGCGGAGCATGTCCGCCTGGCCCAGCGTGAAGTTCGCCAGCTTCTGCGCCGCGCTCATCACCTGCTCCTGGTACACGATCAACCCGTAGGTGCCGCCGAGAATCTCCTCGAGCGGTCCCTCCAGCTCGGGGTGGATCGGTTCGATCTCCTGCAGGCCGTTCTTGCGCAGGGCGTAGTTCGTGTGCGAGTTCACGCCCATGGGACCGGGCCGGTACAGCGCGAGGACCGCCGAGATGTCCTCGAAGTTGTCCGGACGCATGAGCTTCAGGAGCGAGCGCATGGGTCCGCCGTCGAGCTGGAAGACACCGAGGGTGTCACCTCGTGCCAGGAGCTCGTAGGACTCCTTGTCCTCCAGTTCCAGGTCCTCGAGGACCAGGTCCTCCCCCTTGTTGGCCTTGATGTTCTCCACGGCGTCCGAGATGATCGTCAGGTTCCTCAGGCCGAGGAAGTCCATCTTGATCAGTCCGAGCCCCTCGCAGGTGGGGTAGTCGAACTGCGTGATGATCTGGCCGTCCTGCTCACGGCGCATGATCGGGATGATGTCGATCAGCGGGTCCGAGGACATGATGACGCCGGCGGCGTGCACGCCCCACTGGCGCTTGAGCCCCTCGAGGCCGAGGGCCGTCTCGAAGACCTTCGAGGAATCGGCATCGGTCCTCAGCAGCTCACGCAGCTCCTCCGCCTCCGAGTAGCGCTTGGCGTCCTTGTTGTGCACGTCGGCGAGGGCCAGTCCCTTGCCCATGACGTCCGGCGGCATCGCCTTCGTGAGGCGCTCACCCGTGGAGAACGGGTAGCCCATGACACGCGAGGAGTCCTTGAGTGCCTGCTTGGCCTTGATCGTTCCGTAGGTGACGATCATGGCCACGCGCTCGTCGCCGTACTTCTCGGTCACGTACCGGATGACCTCGGAGCGGCGTCGATCATCGAAGTCGACGTCGAAGTCGGGCATGGACACGCGCTCGGGATTGAGGAACCGCTCGAAGATCAACCCGTGCTTCAGGGGGTCGAG
>JASLBS010000056.1 GCA_030146405.1 Arthrobacter sp. | reverse complement strand
CCCGCCCGTTGCCGACACGGACAGGACCGGATCGTGAGCGGCGGGCTCGTCGCCCTGCTCGACGACGTCGCCGCCCTGGCACGGATCGCCGCAGCTTCGGTGGACGACGTTGCCGCAGGGGCCGCGAAGGCCGGCACGAAGGCCGCAGGCGTGGTCATCGACGACGCCGCCGTCACCCCGCAGTACGTCTCCGGGGCCGACCCGTCCCGCGAACTGCCCATGATCAAGCGGATCTTCTGGGGCTCGCTCCGCAACAAGCTCCTGATCATCCTGCCGGCCCTGCTGCTCGTGAGTGCGTTCATCCCGTGGGTCGTCCCGTTCATCCTGATGCTGGGTGGCACATACCTCTGCTACGAGGGGGCCGAGAAGGTCTGGCACAAGTTGCGCGGTGGGCACGAGACCGAGAAGGCACCGGCGGTGGAACGCGGCCCGGAGGCGGAATCCAAAGTGGTCAAGGGTGCCATCACCACCGATTTCATCCTGTCCTGCGAGATTATGGTGATCTCCATGACCGAGGTGGCCGATGAATCGCTCTGGGCCCGGGCCCTGATCCTCGTCGTCGTGGCCCTCGGTATCACGGTGCTCGTCTACGGCGCGGTGGGGCTGATCGTGAAGATGGACGACATCGGCCTGTACATGACGACCAAGGACTCGTCCGCCTCCCAGCGCACCGGTGAGCTGCTCGTGAAGGGGATGCCCACGGTGCTGGGCATCATCACCTTCGTCGGGACGATCGCCATGCTCTGGGTGGGCGGGCACATCATGCTGCAGGGGGTCTACGATCTCGGGTGGCACCTTCCCTACGACATCGTCCACGTCCTCGAGCACCCGTTCGCCGAGATCGCCGTGGTGGGCGGGTTCCTGGTCTGGCTCGTGGAGACCCTCAGCTCTGCCGTCATCGGGCTCATCTGGGGCTCGATCATCCTGGCCGTCGCGCACCCGCTGCTGAAGGTGCTGCCCTTCGGCAAGAAGGGCGGGCACGAGAAGGGCGACCTGCGCGCTGCTGCGGCCGGCCACCGGCCCGCCAGGAAGAACGCCGACCCGGCCCCGTAGCACTCGGTGACCGGCGCCCGGACGACGAGCAGGAACAGACGGCGGAGCCCTTCAGTGCGATCAGCACCTCGTACCGCTGACCGTCGAGGTTCACAGCCCCGGCAGCGCCTCGCCGAACAGCCATCGCTGCAGGAGCCCCTCGACGTCGACGCCGGGCAGGAGCTTGGCTGCGAGCGCCGCGAAGTCCGGCGTCGTCACCGAATCGAACCGGTGCTCCGCCGACCACGTCCGGAGGAGGTCGAAGAACGCGCTGTCTCCCCCGGCTTGCCGCAGGGCATGCAGGGTCAGGGCTCCGCGCTTGTACACGCGGTCGTCGAACATGTCCGGCCCACCGGGGTCCCCGATCAGCAGGTCCTCGGGTTCGCGCAGCAGGCGCCGGTGGGCGGACCGCGCGTGGCCGTCCGCCGTCGTCGAACCGCTCGCCTCGGACCAGAGCCACTCCGCGTAGCAGGCGAAGCCCTCGTGCAGCCAGATGTCCTGCCAGCGCCGCATCGTCACCGAGTTCCCGAACCACTGGTGCGCGAGCTCGTGGGCGATCAGGCGCTGTGCCTCCCAGCCCGAGTGCAGGTGATTACGGCCGATGATGGACAGCGTCTGCGCCTCGAGGGGTATCTCCAGCTCGTCGTCGGCCACCACCACCAGGTACTGGGGAAAGGGGTAGGGACCGAAGTGCTCCTCGAAGAACGCCAGCATCTCGTGGTTGCGGGCCAGCGCCGCCCGAGCATCCGGGGCGAGCACGGGCGGCACGGCCGCGTACTGGGGCACCGGGGCCCCGAGGGGGCGGGGACCGGACTGGACGGGCAGGGCGACGGCGGGCTGGGCTGGATCGTTCAGGGCCACGAGGTTGTAACGCCCTATCTGCACGGTCGCCAGGTAGGTGGCCATGGGTTCCGCCTGCTCGTAGACCCAGGTGGTGCGGCTGGACCTGCCGATCCGGGACACGAGGACGCCGTTGCAGATGGCACGGTACCCGGAGTCGGTGGTGACGGTGAACCGGTAGGAGGCCTTCTGGGACAGCTGGTCGTTGCACGGGAACCACGTGGGCGCTCCGGTGGGCTGGCCGGCCACGAGGACGCCGTCGGTGAGTTCCTCCCACCCCACGTCACCCCAGGTGCCGCTGCTGGGCCGGGGATTCCCCTCGTACCGGATGTCGAGGCGGAGCTCCGCGTTCGCGGGCACCTGGTCGCGGAAGCTGACGGCCAGCTTGCCCCCGCGCGCCTTGAAGCCCCGGATGCTGACCGTGTCCGAGGTGACCTTCGTGGCGCGCAGGCCGTCGAGGTCCAGCTCCAGCTGATCCAGCGCGATCTGCGGAGTGATGGTGAGGACCGCGCGGCCCGTCAGCCGATTACTGGCCAGCTTGTAGTCCAGCGAGAGATCGTAGTGCCGCACCCGATAGGAGGTGCTGCCGCTGCCGGGGGTGTAGGAATCGAGTGCGGCGGTGAGGTGCCTACTGCTCACGCACCGGCTCCCGGGCCGGACCAGGAACTGACCGGGTTCCCCATCCAGTAGGAACTTGCCGGGACCGTCTCGCCGCGCATGACGAGCGACGCCGGCCCCACCGTTGCACCACCGGCGATGTCGGCAGCCGGGAGGATCACGCTGTGCGGGCCCAGGGTTGAACCTGGGGCGAGCTCGACGGTGTCCATGCTCATGATCCTGTCATGGAAGAGGTGGGTCTGCACCACGCAGCCGCGGTTGACGGTGGACCCCGTCCCGAGGGTCACGAGGTCCGCCTCCGGGAGCCAGTAGCTCTCGCACCAGACGCCGTGCCCGATCTTCGACCCGAGGGCACGCAGCCACCACACCAGTGCCGGGGTACCGCTCGCCGCCCGGGCGAACCACGGCGCGCTGACGCTCTCGATGAAGGTGTCCACCACTTCGTTGCGCCAGATGAAGGAACTCCAGAGCGGGTGCTCCCCCGTGGAGATCCGGCCCACCAGGAGCCACTTCGCGACGACGGCGCTACCGGCGGCCACGGCACCCAGGACCATGAACACGACACCGCTGAGCAGGGCCGCAACCGGGTAGCCGCCCCACTGGGCCAGGGCATCGAAGATCACCAGGGACGCGGCGGCGATCATCACGGTCAGGATGATCGGCACCACCCGGCAGAGCTCCCAGAACGCCCGCGCGGCCTTCAGGCGGCGGGGAGGGGCGAAGGTGCGGCTCTGATCACCCGTGACGGCCAGGCGGCGCAGGCGTGAGGGCGGGCTCCCCAGCCAGGAGCTGCCGGCCTTGGCCTTGGCCGGCGTGGCCGAGAGCACGGCCACGAGGGAGTTCTTCGGGACACGGCGGCCGGCGGACGTCATGCCCGAGTTACCGAGGAACGCACGCCTGCCGATCTTCGCCGGCGCGATGCGCAGGTAGCCGCCGCCGAGTTCGTAGGAGGCCACCATGGTGTCGTCGGCGAGGAAGGCGCCCTCGCCGATCGTGGTCATCTTGGGGATGAGGAGCACCGTCGAGGCCTCGACGTTCCGGCCCACGCGGGCGCCGAGGAGCCGGAGCCACACGGGGGTGAGGAGGCTCGCGTAGAGCGGGAAGAGGAGATCGCGCGCCATGTCGAGCGTGCGCTCCGTGGCCCAGATCTGCCAGCCGATACGACTGCGCGCCGGGTAGTACCCCTCGCGCAGCCCCACACCGAGCAGCCGCACGGTCCCGAGGACGAGGACCGCATTGACCACGAACCAGAGGGTCGCGGCGAGCACCACCGGGCCCACCAGGACCGGCCAGGCGGCAGAGAGCGACGGAGCTCCGCGCAGCGCGGCCACCACGGGCAGGGCGGCGACGACGGCGGCAACGAAAGGGATGAGCGCCAGCGCACCCGATGCCCCGGCGAACGCGAGGAAGGACAACCGGGCCTGCCGCGGCGAGCGCGGGGCCGGAGGATCGGGCCAGTCCTGT
This sequence comes from Arthrobacter sp., assembly GCA_030146405.1. GTDB lineage: Bacteria > Actinomycetota > Actinomycetes > Actinomycetales > Micrococcaceae > Arthrobacter_D. The sequence continues at coordinate 21,301 of JASLBS010000056.1, read as the reverse complement.
TTGGCCCTGCCCGCGCGCGTCGCGGGGGAACCGGAGAAGAGCAGGCCCGGCCTGACTTTGCCCTGCACCGCGGAACCGGGCGCCACCTCCGCGCCGGAACCGATCCTCGCGCCGGGCATGAGGGTGCTGCGCGCGCCGATGACGGCTCCCGCTCCGATGTCGATGGCACCGATATGGACGCGGTCGCCGTCGATCCACCACCCCGACAGGTCCACCTCCGGTTCCACGGCGGCTCCAGCCCCGAGCGTCAGGAAACCCGTCACCGGCGGAACGGAGTGGAGGGCGACGTCGGGCCCGATGCGCGCGCCGAGCGCCCTCGCGTACACCGGTACCCAGGCAGCGCTCGCGAGGCTGACGGCTCCGACACTGTCCGAGATCTGCTCCGCGAGCCAGAGGCGCAGGTGCACCTTCCCGGATCTCGGGTACACCCCTGGTTGCACGCGGCGCAGGAGGATCCGCGCCGCGGCGACGGAGAGCGCCATGCGCCCGAAGGGACTCACGAAGACGACCCAGGACCCCGCGACCCACCACCAGGACAGCGTCGGCGCGGCGGTGAGGACGCCCAGTCCGGCGAGGACGTTGGTGGCGATCATCGCGTACGTGAGCCAGCGCATGCCGGCGAGGAACTGGAGCGGGATGCCCATGATGGTCTGGAAGACCTGCGACTTCCGTGCGGTGCGGCGGACGGCACGCTCCGGGACGTCCGGCTGCTCACCGCCGTCGCCCGTGCTCGCCGCGAAGGCTGCGAGGGCGCCGAGCCGTGGGTGCGCATAGATGTCCGCGACGGTGATGATCGGGTACCGCGCCCGGATCAGGGAGACGAGCCGGGCGGCGGCGAGGGAGCCTCCGCCGTGGAGGAAGAAGTCGGCGTCCTCGTCGGCGGGGACCGTTCCGAGCACCGCGGCCCACTGATCGGCGATCCACTGGACGCGCGGGTCGAGGTCCTCGATCTCACCGGTGGAGTCACCCGCTCCGGCGAGCGGCCACGGCAGCGCAGTGCGGTCCACCTTGCCGCTGGTCTTGGTGGGGAGGAAGTCGGTCAGGGTCAGCAGCGGCACGAGGGCCGCCGGGAGCCGTTCGGCGAGGACGGCCCGCAGCCCGGCGAGATCCGGCTCACCCTCGGCGGGAACCAGATACCCCACGAGCAGCTGATTGCCCGTGGGCGTGGTCTGCACCGCGGCTGCGGCACCGGCCACGCCCGGCAGGGACTGGAGGGCGGCGTCGACCTCCCCGAGTTCGATCCGACGGCCCCCGAGTTTCACCTGGTCGTCGGCGCGCCCGCCGAAGACCAGTCCGGCCGACTCGAGGCGCACCAGGTCTCCCGAGCGGTAGGCGCGGTCCCAGCCGAGGGTGGGCATCGGCGCGTACTTCTCGGCGTCCTTGGCAGGGTCCAGGTAGCGGGCGAGCCCCACGCCCCCGATGATCAGCTCACCGGTGGCGCCCTCCGGCACGGGCATCCCGGCCTCATCGACCACGGCGAGGTCCCATCCGTCCAGGGGTAACCCGATGCGCACGGGCCCCTCACCGCCGAGACGGGCGGCACAGGCGACGACGGTGGCCTCCGTGGGGCCGTAGGTGTTCCACACCTCGCGGTCGGCCACCGCCAGGCGCTGCCCGAGCTCTGGCGGACAGGCCTCCCCGCCGAAGATCAGCAGCCGGACGTTCTCGAGCGAGTCCGCCGGCCAGAGGGCCGCGAGCGTGGGCACCGTGGACACCACGGTGATACCGCGGGCGATCAGCCACGGCCCGAGGTCCATGCCGGTGCGCACGAGTGCCCGGGGAGCCGGGACGAGGCAGGCGCCGTTCCGCCATGCCAGCCACATCTCCTCACAGGAGGCGTCGAAGGCCACCGACAGTCCGGCGAGCACGCGGTCGGCCGGGCCGATCGGATCGCCCTGCAGGAAGAGGCGTGCCTCCGCGTCCACGAAGGCCGCGGCGGAGCGGTGGGTGACGGCCACTCCCTTGGGCGTGCCCGTGGATCCGGAGGTGAAGATGATCCAGGCGTCGTCCTCCGGCGTGGGACCGCCGCCGTGCCGCACGGCCGCTCCCCGAACGGTGGCCCCGTCACCGAGCACCAGGTTCTGCCCCACCGTCACGGCGACTCCGGACTCCGCGAACACCACGCGGGCGCGCTCATCGGGATCGTCGGCGTCCACGGGCACATAGGCCGCGCCGGCCGCCAGTATCCCGAGGATCGCGATGTACAGCTCGTTGGTCCCGGAGGGGATGCGCACGCCCACGGTGTCTCCGCGACGCACCCCGGCGTCGTGCAGGACACCCGCGAAGCCCTCCGCCTCGGCGAGGATCTCCGTGTAGCTCAGAGCCTCCGTGCCGTCGTCGAGCGCCGAGGCATCCGGGTGCGTTGCCGCGGTGGCCCGCAGGATGTCGAGGAGCGTGCGGGGGGCCGGGGCGCGGCCGGACGCGACCAGCTGCGCGGCACGGGGGACGTGGTCGACAGCGCTACCGGCTGGCTCGGACGAGGATTCGGTCACGGCTGGAGTCTTTCGAAGGAAGGTGAACGGGAGGTGATAACCGCTCCCGTTGCCGCAGGTCCACTCCCCCGACGCATCATTCTACCGGCGGCCCCGGCACGGGCCCGTCGTCCTAGACTGGCTGCGTGAGCACTTCCATCCCCACCCCGTACGAAGACCTGCTGCGCGACGTCATGGCCAACGGCGTGACGAAGAGCGACCGCACGGGCACCGGGACCCGCAGCGTGTTCGGCCGGCAAATGCGGTTCGACCTGAGCGAGTCCTTCCCCCTGATCACCACCAAACGCGTGCACTTCAAGTCCGTGGCGCTCGAGCTGCTCTGGTTCCTCCGCGGTGACTCGAACGTCCGCTGGCTGCAGGAGCGGGGCGTGTCCATCTGGAATGAGTGGGCGGACGACGACGGCGAGCTCGGCCCGGTCTACGGCGTCCAGTGGCGTTCGTGGCCCACGCCCGACGGCGGGCACATCGACCAGATCGCCCAGGTGGTCGAGGCCTTGAAGACCGATCCGGATTCCCGCCGGCACCTCGTCTCCGCGTGGAACGTCGCCGAGATCTCCGACATGGCGTTGCCGCCCTGCCACGTGTTCTTCCAGTTCTACGTGACCCCCGGACTCGACGGCGGCCCCGGGAAGCTCTCCTGCCAGCTGTACCAGCGCTCGGCCGACACCTTCCTCGGCGTCCCCTTCAACATCGCGTCCTACGCACTGCTGACCCTCATGGTGGCGCAGCAGACCGGGCTCGAGCCCGGGGAGTTCATCTGGACCGGGGGTGACGTCCACGTCTACGACAACCACCTGGAGCAGGTGACCGAGCAACTCTCCCGCGAGCCCTTCCCGTACCCCCGGATCGAGCTGACGCGGAAGCCCGGGAGCATCTCCGACTACACCCTGGAGGACTTCGACGTGATCGACTACCAGCACCACCCCACCATCAAGGCGCCGGTGGCGGTATGAGCACGGTGCCCACGCCAAGAACGCTGAGCGTCCCCGATGCGGTCGGTTCCCGCCCCGTGATCGGCCTGATCTGGGCGCAGACCGAGGACGGCGTGATCGGGAAGGACGGCAGCATCCCCTGGCACGTGCCGGAGGACATGGCGCACTTCAAGGCGACCACCGCCGGCCACCCCGTGATCATGGGCCGCCGCACCTGGGAATCCTTCCCGGAGCGCTTCCGGCCCCTGCCCGACCGCACCAACATCGTCATCTCGGGCTCCATGACGGAGGTTCCGGGTGCTGTCGTGGTCGATTCGCTCGACGCAGCCCTCGAGATCGCACGCACCAGCCCGGGCGCCGAGGAGATCTGGGTCATCGGTGGTGGCCGCGTGTACGCGGACGCCATGCCGCACGCGAACGCGGCGCTGGTCACCGTCATCGAGACACCCGCGGAAGGCGACACCCTCGCCCCTCCACTCGGTACCGAGTGGGCGCTCGCGGCGCTGACCCCCGAGACGGGCTGGCTGGAGTCCTCCAACGGAACCCGGTACCGCATCAGTCTCTGGATCAAGCAGGGCTGATCCCGCCCGGCACCCTCCGGTCATAAAGCAGCTCCTCCGCCCTCACCCGCCTAAACTGGTGGGCATGACAGCACCCGAGACCTCCGCCCTGCCATCCGTCGGCTTCGTGGGATGGCGCGGCATGGTGGGGTCGGTCCTCATGCAGCGCCTCCAGGAGGAGGGCGACTTCGCCCGGGTCGACCCCGTGTTCTTCTCTACATCGGCTGCAGGTGGTGACGCGCCGGCGTTCGCCGACGGGGCCGGCGCACTCCAGGACGCCTACGACGTGGACACGCTCGCGAAGCTCCCGATCATCGTGACGGCGCAGGGCGGGGACTACACCGCGGAGGTCTACCCGAAGCTCCGGGATGCCGGCTGGAGAGGCCTGTGGCTCGACGCCGCGTCCACCCTGCGCATGGAGTCGGACAGCATCATCGTCCTGGACCCGATCAACCGCGCTGCCATCGACGCAGGGCTCGCCCGTGGCGTCCGGGACTTCATCGGCGGCAACTGCACCATCTCCTGCATGCTCATGGGCCTGGGTGGACTCTTCCGCAACGGTCTCGTGGAGTGGGGCACCTCGATGACCTATCAGGCGGCCTCGGGCGGTGGAGCACGGCACATGCGCGAGCTCCTGAACCAGTTCGGGGCGCTGCACAGCAGCGTGGCGGTCAACCTGGACGACCCTGCCTCGGCGATCCTCGACATCGACCGCGCGATCCTCACCAAACAGCGCCACCCGAGCCTCGAGGCAACCCACTTCGGAGTACCCCTGGCCGGTTCGGTGATCCCGTGGATCGATGCCGACCTCGGGAACGGGCAGTCCCGGGAGGAGTGGAAGGCCGGAGCCGAGACGAACAAGATCCTCGGCACCGAGACCCGCATCCCCTTCGACGGACTGTGCGTCCGCGTCGGTGCCATGCGCTCGCACTCCCAGGCACTGACCCTCAAGCTGACCCAGGACCTGCCCGTCAGCGAGATCGAGTCGATCATGGCAGCGGACAACGACTGGGTACGCGTGATCCCGAACACGAAGGAGGCCACCCTTGCCGGGCTGACCCCGGTGGCGGCCACCGGATCGCTGCAGGTACCGGTGGGCCGGATCCGCAAACTCGAGATGGGCCCCGAGTACATCAGTGCCTTCACCGTGGGCGACCAGTTGCTCTGGGGAGCGGCGGAGCCGCTGCGCCGGGCGCTGATGATCGCGACCGGCAACCTCTAGGACTGCGGGGCCTCCCGCTCGGTACGGCGACCGCTGGGCGCAGCGGTCTGGTAGATCAGTGCCGATGCGACGTCACGGAGCCGCACGTTGCTGTCATTGGACATCTGCTTCAGGCGGGAGAACGCCTCGTCGCTGCTGCAGCGATGCCGGGCCATGAGGATCCCCTTGGCCTGGTCGATGACCCCGCGGGAGGTCAACGCCTCCTGCAGCTGCTCCACCTCCCGCCGCGCGGAGTGGTAGAGGCTGGAATGCGCCATGGCCGTCGCGGCGTAGTTCGTGAACCGGCGCGAGGTCTCGGCGGAACTCCCGGCCGGCACCTCCTGCAGGTAGCCGAGCACCTTGACGAGATCGTCACGGTAATCCGTCACGTCCTCCACCTGCTGCAGGATGGCAACCAGTTCGCCGTCATCGTCGAGCACGGGGATGTTGACCGGACTCCAGTAGCGCTCGAGGAACGTACCCTCCTCGGTGGGGTGGGGTATGTCGTAGCGATGGATGTGCATGCTGTCACGCTGCTTGGTGGCGAGCACCCGATCGAGGGAACGACGCATCGCGTGCGCCGGCGCATCGTCGGACTGCAGCGGGTTCTCGGGGAACAGGTCGAAGGCCTGCCGGCCGACCAGCTCGTCGCGTGTCATACCGGTTCCCTCCGCGAACACCGTATTGACATCGAGGATGACGAACCGCGTGTCCATCAGGGAGTAGCCCACGGTGGTCGATTCGAAGACGCTCGCCCGGAGCAATGCGGCAGCCCCGGTCCGGGGATCATCCTCCCTGCGCAGCTGTTCCGTCATTCCGTTCCTCCTCGCCCGGACCGCTTCCCGCACCGAGCCGGGCGAGCCGGGTGCAGTCGTACGAACATCAGATCGTACCCAGTCCTGCGGACATTCTGCTGGTGCACCCTGCGCTCACGGCGGGTCGGGTAAAAGGTCGGTGGACGGCGGCAGGATGAGCGCATGGATCCCGTCAACGCAGACACCGTTCTCAGGCGCTTCTTCGCCTCGAGCTCCCATGCGCGGCATCCGGAGAGCCTGCTGCGGTACGAGCGGGTCCAGCACCATCTCAGGGCCCATCTCGAGGTCGGCGGGGTGGCGCGGCTGAACTCCGCGGATCAGGACCTGGTCGGCCTCGAGCGTCAGTTCACCCCGGACGCCCCGTACGCCGCCGTCATGGGCGCCCGCCAGCTCCTGCACGCCCTCCCGGATTTCCTGGCCCCGACCAACCTCCTGCCGGACTTCCACGACCGGCTTGCCCAGATCAGCGTGGCGTCCCGCCTGGCGCAGTGGTTGTGCTCGCGTCAGCTCGTGCGCCGCGAGGACAGTTGGGGCGACGTGGTGCTGACGCGGGCGGCCGCGGAACAGGCCCGCAGATCTCCTGTCCCGTAGCGAGGCCCGGAGGAGGTCCCTCCGGGCACCCTGCCTAGAGGGCGCAGTTGATGAGCAGCGGCTCCGGCTCGAGGCGGATACCGAAGGCACTCTCGACCCCGGCGCGCACCAGGCGGGCGACAGCCAGGAGATCCGCGGTGGTGGCCCCGCCCCGATTGGTCAGCGCGAGCGTGTGCTTGGTGGACAGTGCCGCCCTGCCACCGGCCTCCGCGCTCCCGGCATCCCCCGACAAGCCGAAGCCCTTCGAGAATCCGGCATGTTCGATCAGCCAGGCCGCACTGAGCTTGACCTGCCCGTCCGGCCCGGACGGGTACCGCGGCGCGTCCTCCGGGAGAGCGGCCGCGACGTCCTGCGTCACGATCGGGTTGGTGAAGAAGGAACCGGTGCTCCAGGTGTCCGGATCGGGGGCATCGAGCACCATGCCCTTGCCGGCGCGCAGCGACAACACAGCACGGCGGACGTCATTGGCGTAGGTCCGCGCTCCCACCTCGATGCCGAGCTTCCTGGCCAGTTCGGCGTACTTCACCGGTGTGCCCATGCGCCCGAGCCCCAGCTGGAACTCGACCGTCAGCACGATGTAGCGCGGCGCACCGTTGACGGTGGTGCGCTTGAGCAGGGAGTCCCGGTACCCGAACCTCAGCTCGAAGTTCGTGAAGCTCTTGATGCTGCCGGTCTCGCGGTCGTACGTCCGCACCGTCGCGATCGTCTGTGAGACGTCGGACCCGTAGGCCCCCACGTTCTGCACCGGGGTGGCACCGGTGGAACCCGGGATGCCGGAGAGTGCCTCGAGCCCCGAGAAGGCGTGGAGCACCGTGTACTCCACCAGTTCGTCCCAGTCCTGCCCCGCCTGCACCCGGACCATCACGCCGCCGCACGTCGCGTCGTCGTCGTCGACCGTGAACCCGGTGGAGGTGATGCGGACCACCGTGCCGTCGAAGCCCTCATCCCCGATCAGCAGGTTCGAACCGCCGCTGACGATCAGCAGCGGTTGGCCTGCCTCGTCCGCGGCGCGCACGGCATCGATGATCTCCTGCTCGGTGGAGGCCTCCACGAGGAGACCCGCCGGGCCGCCGACGCGCGTGGTGGTCAGGTCCGCGAGACGCACTCCGGTCGCGGCCTTCGTCCCTGTCCCGGTCACGGGAGCTTCACCACGGCCTGGGCCTTGACGAGTACCTTCGAGCCGTCGAACGTCACCGTCAGATCTATCCTCGCGGTGGAACGCTCGGCATCGAGCGCCCCGACCACGCCCACCACGTCGATCACCGCTCCGGGCTCCCCCGGAGCGGCAGTGGTGTCCTTCACCACCACGGGCCTGGTGAACCGCGTCTGGTAGTCGACGATCATCGCCGGATCACCGGCCCAGTCCGTCACGAGCTGGACGGCGGCGCCCATGGTGAACATGCCGTGCGCGATGACACCCGGGAGCCCCACGCCTTCCGCGAACGACTGGTTCCAGTGGATGGGGTTGAGGTCTCCGGAGGCTCCCGCGTAGCGGACGAGGTCCTGCCGCGTGATCGGGATCGTGACGGACCCGATCTGCTGGCCGACCTCGAGGGTGCCGAGTGTGGCTGCCATGGTTACTGGTCCTCTCCGCGCACGAGCAGTGACGACGTCGTCGTCGCCGTGCGCTGTCCGTCGGTCGTCGAGATCTCGGCGCGCGTGGTGATCATCGCGCCGCCACCCATGGCCCGCACGGAATCCACGTGGAGCTCGGCCACGAGCTGATCACCGGCGACGATGGGCCGGTGATGGATGAAGCGCTGGTCCGCGTGCACCACGCGGGAGAAGTCGATCCCCGCACTCGGGTCGTCGATCAGCTGGGCATCGGCCCGCTGGGCCACGATGATGGCGAAGGTGGGCGGTGCCACCAGGTCCTGGTGCCCGAGCGCCGCCGCGGCAGCCACGTCGAAGTGCGCCGGATGTGTGGCCTTCACGGCGCGGGCGAAGTCACGGATGGCTTCACGCCCCACGGAATAGGTCTCTCCCGCGGGGTAGCTGCGCCCCTGCAGATTCGGGTCGATGGTCATGGTTCCTCCGGGTGGGACTGCTCGGATCGATGGGGAGACGTGGGATGCCCTCGTGCCGTACGGCGTCGGGTCAGCGCTGGTTCTTCATGCGGCGTCGAAGATCGCGCGAGCGGATCACCATTCCGGCGATGTGGCACACCATACCGACGACGATGATCGGGATGCCGGTGTAAACGAGGCCGCCGCGGGCGGTCACCGCACCGACCACCGCTACGAGGATGCCGATCATCGTGGTCACCAGTGCGGTGACCACCAGCTTGCGGTACAGGTCCGAGCCGGTCTCCCAGGGCGTATTCAGCATGGTCCGATTCTACTGCCGCCACTCAGAACAGCGCTTCCTGGACGGACGGTACTGGTGTGCTGAAAGCGCCGAGCACGACCCTCCTGCCCTTGAGCAGGGCGAGATCCGCCACGAACACCAGATCCGTCCCGTCGATCGCGACCAGGGCCGACGGTCCGAGGAGCGCCCGCACGGTGAAGCCGTGCTGCCCGCGACCGAGGAACTCCGGGTACGCCTGCAGGCCCTCGTGCGCGAGGACGTCGGACCACGACGACGGCGGGTCGAACTCCTCCTGGACCACCTCGAAACCCTCGACGCCCAGGCCGCCCAGCAGCCCCCGGGCGGCGAGTGCGAAGCCCTCGTTGATCCGGTTCATGCGATCGGGAGGCAATGGGGCACTCAGTGCGGCGGCCTTCGCGGTGGAACGGACCGCCTGCTGCAGGCCGACGGATCGCGTGACCTCGTCCTCCAGGATCCGCACCACGCGTCCGTCATCGGCACGTGCCACGTATCGGGCCACGACGGCCCCCTGTTCCACGAGGCGAGCCCATTTCCGCTGGTCGGCGGCGGTTCCCACCTTGCTGGCCCCGTCCGCGAAGGTGGCCACGTAGAGCCAGTGCGGCTGGTCCAGATACCGCTTCAACCCGGCCGGGGCTATCCCGGAACGGTGGACGTCGTGCATGTAGCGGACGTCGTCCTGTGCGAAGCACCGGCCGCACTGCGTACCGCGTTCGGCGACCGCCTGACGCGCGCACGGCACCCAGTCCCGGTCATCACGTCCGCGCACGCGCTGGAAGCCCAGGCAGTACTTGTCCACGCCCTGCACCTCGAAGGCGAGCCGGGCGCCGGGGGCCAGCGGGACATCCGCGGACGGCTCCTCCTCGGCGGCCCCGGACGGAGCGGCAGGAGGAGCATCGGAAGGAACCTCGAGGACCGGCCGGAGGCGCAGGCGCGGCCCCGCATCCGACCAGGACACCCCGTGGCACAGCAGGGGCCGGTTCACCGCATCGCTCCTGCAGGATCTGCGCGCTTCAGCGGAGCACCTCGCTGAGATCATAGGCGGCAGCGATGTCCAGCTGATCGAAGGTGCAGGACCGCGCATCCCGGTCCGGCCGCCATCGCTCGAACTGCACGGTGTGCCGGAACCGGTCGCCCTCCATCTGGTCGTACCGCACCTCCACCACGCGTCGCGGCTGCAGGCGGACGTAGGAGAGATCCTTCGCGGAGGCGAAGCGGTTGCGGTCGGTCTCGCCGCGCACCACCCCACCGTCCTCGTCACGCAGCACATCGGGCTCGAGCTCCTCCACGAGTTCGCGCCGACGCTTGTCGGAGAAGGCCGAGATGCCACCGACGTTGCGCAACTCGCCGCCGTCGTCGTACAGGCCGAGCAACAGCGAGCCCACGCCCTCACCGCTCTTGTGCACCCGGTACCCGAGCACCACGGTGTCGGCGCTGCGGTGGTGCTTCACCTTCAGCATGCGCCGCTTGTTGGGTTCGTACGCCGCCGCGAGCGGCTTGGCCACCACACCGTCCAGCCCTGCACCCTCGAACTCCACGAGCCAGCGCCGCGCGAGGTCGATGTCGTCGGTCACCTGCGACAGGTGGATCGGATGCACGAACGCCTCCCCGACTCCTTCGAGCGCTTTCCGCCGCTCGCCGAAGGGAACCTGGAGGAGATCGTGGTCGTCGACGGCGAGCAGGTCGAAGGCCACGAAGGAGGCCGGCGTCCGCTCCGCGAGCAGGCGGATGCGGTTCTCCGCAGGATGGACGCGCTGGGACAGTGCCTCCCAGTCGAGTCGCTCTGCCCCCGGCTCGCCGCGGCGCACCACGATCTCGCCGTCGAGCACACACCGCTCGGGCAGGTTCGCCAGGAGCGCCGTGACCAGTTCCGGGAAGTACCGGGTGAGCAGCTTGGAGCCGCGGCTACCGATCTCGCACCGGCCGTCCTCGATGCGGACCACCGCGCGGAACCCGTCCCACTTCGGCTCGTACACGAGGCCACCGGGGACGCTGTTTGGTTCGGGCACCGCACTCACCGCCTTGGCGAGCATCGGCTGGAGGGGGAACGGAAGGGTGCTCATGCCTCGATCCTGTCCTCTCTGCGCTGCATCGGCCAGTCCGGGCAACATCCCAACGGCGTCGGGGAACTCACGGGTACCTGGAAGCGGACGACCCGGGCCCCCTCCCGAAGGAGAGGGCCCGGGCCGGACGTGCTGTGCGGTCGGGTCAGACCGTCTGGCCCTCGTGCGGGCCTTCCTCGATCTCCTCGAGGAGCTTGTCGTTGAAGGCGGGAAGATCGTCGGGGTTGCGGCTCGTGACGAGGCCCTGGTCCACGACCACTTCCTCGTCGCTCCAGTTGGCGCCGGCGTTCTTCAGGTCCGTGGCGAGGGTGTGGTACGAGGTGACGTCACGTCCGCTGATCACACCGGCCTCGATGAGGAGCCATGGTCCGTGGCAGATGGAGGCGACGGGCTTGTGCTGCTCGAAGAAGGCACGGGTGAAGGCCTGCGCGTCCTTGTCGACGCGGAGGAAGTCCGCGTTCACCACACCGCCGGGAAGCACGAGGGCGTCGTAGTCGTCCGCCTTCGCGTCGGCCACTGCGAGGTCCACCTCGAAGGTGTCACCCTTGTCCATGCCGTCGAAGCCCTGCAGCGAGCCGGTCTTCGGCGAGACCAGGGTAGGAATGCCGCCGGCCTGCTTGACGGCGTCCCAGGGACTGGTGAGCTCGATCTGCTCCACCCCGTCCGTGAGGAGGAATGCGACCTTCTTGCCTGAGATGTCGTGTTCGGACATGCTGATCTCCCTTGCATAGAGCGTGGCTGTCGTACGGTCTCCAGCCTATTAACCAGCCAAGTGATAAGCAAGCTGAGTATTCTCTCCGTGCTCGACGATACCGCCGCCCCGGTGTCACGACGGTCGGGGCCGCGCCCGGACGTGCATCCGCTCCCCCTGCTGCCCGAACAGGCTGATGAACTCCACGGGCTTCCCGTCGGCGCTCGCGAACCAGTGGGGAGTGTGCGTGTCGAACTCGGCCGCCTCACCCGGCCCGAGCACGAAGTCGTGGTCACCGAGGACCAGCCGCAGCGAGCCGTTGAGGATGTACAGCCACTCGTACCCCTCATGGACCTGCTGGTCGGGCTCGGTCCCGCGTGCATCACCGGCCAGCACCATCTTGAACGCCTGCACGCCGCCGGGGCGCCGGGTCAGCGGAATAGCCGTGACGCCGTGGTGCTCGATGGGACGGAGGTGGATACGGGGATCGCCGGTGGGCGGGGCACCCACGAGATCGTCGAGTGGCACCTCGTACAGCCGGGCGATGGGCAGCAGGAGTTCGAGATTGGGCCGGCGCTGGCCGGACTCCAGGCGGGAGAGCGTGCTGACGGAGACGCCCGACACCGCTGACACCTCCCCCAGGGTCAGGTTGCGCTGCGTGCGAAGTGCCCGGAGGCGGGGGCCCACGGCGTCGAGCACACTGCTGAGGTCTGTCGTCATGGGCACATCTTGCCATACCGGCAAACCAAGTTGCCAGGATTTCGACGTCGGCTGATCCTTGAGCTATCAGCACATTCCAGGAGGAGCATCATGGCACCCACGACCGATCATCCGCAGAACCACTACGACGTCGTCGTCGTGGGGGGTGGTGCCGCCGGCCTCAGCGCGGCGGTCACCCTGGCCCGGGCACTGCGCTCGGTCCTCGTCATCGACGCCGGCAACCCCCGCAACGCACCTGCGGAGGGTGTGCACGGGTTCCTGTCCCGCGAGGGCACGAGCCCTGCCGCACTGCTCGACGCCGGACGCACCGAGGCCGAGTCCTACGGCGCAACGCTCGTGCACGGGGAGGCGTCCTTCCTGCAACGGACCGCTGGAGGATTCGAGGCCGAGCTGACGGACGGACGCCGCTTCACGGGACGGCGGCTCCTCGTCGCCACCGGCCTCGTGGACGGCCTCCCGGCCGTCCCGGGCCTGCAGGAGCAGTGGGGCAGGGGCGTGGTCCACTGCCCGTACTGCCACGGGTACGAGATCCGTGATCAGCTCATCGGCGTGCTCGGCACCGGCCCGATGTCCGTCCACCAGGCCCTCCTGTTCCGGCAGTGGTCCAGCGACATCACGCTGTTCCTCAATGACACGGTGGCGCCCACGGACGAGGAGTGGGACAAGCTGGCAGCACGGTCCATCCGGGTGGTGGACGGCGCGGTGTCCTCCGTCGACTCCACGGACGGCGTGCTCACGGGGGTCACGACGCGCACCGGCGCCTCCTTCGACCTGCAGGCGCTCGCGGTCGGTACCCGCATGGAGGCTCGGAGCGCACTGCTCGCACCCTTCGGCCTCAGCGCACAGGAGCATCCATCCGGGATGGGGCACTCGGTCCCCCCGGGCCCCATGGGCTCGACGTCGGTGGCGGGCCTCTATGTCGCGGGCAACGTCTCCAACCTCACAGCACAGGTGATCGTGGCAGCGGCGGAGGGAACGATGGCCGGTGCGATGATCAACGCACATCTCGTCGAGGAGGAGACCGCATGGGCCGTGGAGGGCCACCGGGGCCCCTTCTCTGCCGCACGGGAGGCCGAGGTCTCCGAACGCGTCCTTGGGATCCGCCGTCATGGGCTGGATGATGGGGCAACCGCGGGTACGCCCGCATCCGCAGGGTCGGTCGATGGAGCATCAGTTGGAGGAGTACGCCGTGCTGGTTGAGTACACGCAGGAATTCTGGGACGACCGCTACCGGCAGCACATGCGGGTCTGGAGCGGCAGGCCGAACCGGCAACTCGTGGACCTCGTCGAGGGGTTGGCGCCCGGAACGGCGCTCGACGTCGGGTGCGGCGAGGGTGCCGATGCGATCTGGCTCGCGTCCCGAGGGTGGGACGTCCTCGGGATCGACGTCTCCGAGGTGGCTCTGTCCCGGGCGCGTGAGCACACGGCCGAACTCCCGGCCGACGTAGCCGCTCGCCTCGACTGGCGGCAGGTGGACCTGCTGGCCGCACCGGAGCTGACCGGGGGTCGGGATCTGGTCAGCTCCCAGTTCATGCATCTCCCGGAGCCCGAACGGTCACGGCTGTTCACATGGCTGGCCACGCTCGTCGGGGTCGGTGGCACCTTCCTGGTCGGGGCCCACGATCCGTCCGACCATCACTCCGGGATCCGCCGCCCCGCACAGCCCGAGCTGTTCTATGCACCGCAGGAGATCGCCGGCCTGCTCGACGACGATGCCTGGGACATCCGGGTGTGCGAGACCCGCCCACGCACCGAGCGCAACCCCGAGGGCGAGGAGTTCACGGTCACCGACGCCGTCGTGTCGGCAGTCAGGATCCGCTGAACTGCCGTTACCCCTCGCGGCCTGCCGTGCACCGGACCTAGGCTGAGGACGATGAGACTCCTGCTGATACGCCACGGACAAACCACGAACAACGCACGTGGAGCTCTCGACACGAGCTATCCGGGAGCGGCACTCTCGCCTCTCGGTGAAGCTCAGGCGCGGGCGATCCCGGCGGCGCTGAGCGAGGATCCCACGGCGATCTACGTCTCACGGCTGATCCGCACTTCCCTCACGGCGGCACCCCTGGCCCGGGCGCTGGGCCAGGAGGTCCGCGTGGTTCCGGGTCTGGAGGAGATCGGTGCTGGTTCGCTCGAACTTCGCGACGACCCCGAATCGGTCCGTACCTACGCCGACTGCGTGATCGAGTGGATGCAGGGTCGACTCACCACGCGCATGCCCGACGGGGAGACGGGCCGGCAGTTCCTCACCCGGTACGAGCAGGCGATCAGGGCGATCGAGGAGGGCCACGGCCCGGAGGAGACCGTTGCCGTCGTCTCCCACGGGGCCGCCATCCGGGTCTTCACCGCCGTCTCCACCGCGATGGGACCCGATGCCGTCCGGGAGCTGAGCATCAGGAACACGGGCATGAGCGTGCTCGTGGGTTCGTCCGAGCGCGGCTGGACCCTCGAGTCCTGGCACGCCGATCCCCTCGGCGGAACGCTGATCGACAGCCCGAGCGCTCCGGACGTCACCGGGGAAGCGGTCTGACGGACGGTCGGTCCTCGAACGGACCGGATCGGCGCCGGACCCGGGACCCGAACGGAAGTCCGGCGGGAACCTCGGCGGGAACGCAGAAGGCCCCGGAGCAACAACTCCGGGGCCTTCCTCTGTAGCGGTGCCGGGACTCGATCCCGGGACCTCACGATTATGAGTCGTGCGCTCTAACCAGCTGAGCTACACCGCCCTAAACGAGGCTGCCCGCACCGATCGGCTGATCGTCACGGGCCCCTCATTTACGAGCCCCCCACCGGAATCGATCCGGTGACCTCGTTCTTACCAAGAACGCGCTCTACCACTGAGCTAGGGGGGCAACAGCAAGAAACTTTACCAGTTCCCCGCCGCTGGTGCGAAATCGGAGACCGCCCTCAGGGGCGTGTTCCCGATTCCCTCCGGAGCCGCGCTCGGCGCGGATCCGGAGGGGTGGGTTCAGCTAGGTCCTACCACTGCTCGGACGTCGCGCTGGAGCGTCCTGCACCGGCACCGGCGCCCTTGGAACGTGGCTTGCGGTTGGCGTCACCCGAGAAGCGGGTGTCACCGTCGCGCTTCTGGAAGTCCTTCTTGAAGGGCTTCTTGAAGTCACCCGAGCCGCGGGTGCCGGCGGGCTTCCGGCCCTTGTCGAGCTCGAGGTGGATGAGCTCGCCACCGATACGGGTCTTCGAGAGCGCGCGCAGCTGATCGGTCGAGAGGTCAGCGGGAAGTTCCACCAGGCTGTGATCGGCGCGAATGTCGATGCCGCCGATCTGCGAGGAGGACAGGCCGCCCTCGTTGGCGATGGCGCCGACGATCGAGCCCGGCATCACACGCTGGCGACGACCGACCGCGATGCGGTACGTGGCGTTGCCCTCGGTGAGCGTGCGCGTCGGGCCGCGTGACCCGAAAGCGTCCTTGCGTCCCTCGGCCCGCTCGCGCTGCCCGGCGGGAGCCACGGGGATGTCCTGGACGAGGATCGGCTGGCCGCCCTGCGCCATGACGGCAAGGGCAGCAGCGATCTCGTTGGCGGGCACGTCGTGATCATGCTCGTAGGTGGCGATGAGGTCGCGGAAGAGCGCGACATCCTTGCCGGCGAGCGTCTGCGTGATCTTGTCGGCGAACTTGCTGAGACGCAGCTCGTTGATCTTGTCCGTGGACGGAAGCTGCATCTGCTCGACCGGCTGGCGCGTGGCCTTCTCGATCGAACGGAGCAGGTACTTCTCGCGAGGGGTGATGAAGAGGATCGCGTCACCTGAACGCCCGGCGCGGCCCGTGCGACCGATGCGGTGCACGTAGGACTCGGTGTCGTTCGGGATGTCGTAGTTCACGACGAGCGAGATGCGCTCCACGTCCAGACCACGGGCAGCGACGTCCGTGGCGACGAGGATGTCGATCTTGCCGTCACGCAGGGCCTCGACCGTGCGCTCACGCTGCTGCTGGGGGATGTCACCGTTGATGGCTGCTGCCGAGAAGCCCCGTGAACGCAACTTGTCCGCCAGGTCTTCGGTAGCCGCCTTGGTGCGGACGAAGGCGATGATGCCGTCGAAGTCCTCCACCTCGAGGATGCGGGTCATCGCGTCGAGCTTGTGCGGGCCCATGACCTGCAGGTAGCGCTGACGCGTGTTGGTGCCCGTCGTCGTCTTGCCCTTGACCGAGATCTCGGCCGGATCGTTCAGGTACTTCTTGGCGATGCGGCGGATGGCCGGGGGCATGGTCGCGGAGAACAGTGCGACCTGCTTCTCCGCCGGGGTCGAGGACAGGATCTTCTCGACATCCTCCGCGAAGCCCATGCGCAGCATCTCGTCGGCCTCGTCGAGCACCACGTACTCGAGGTTGGAGAGGTCCAGCGACCCCTTCTCGATGTGGTCGATGACGCGACCCGGGGTACCGACCACTACCTGCGCACCACGGCGCAGGCCGTTGAGCTGAGGCCCGTAGGGCGATCCACCGTAGACAGGAAGGACGGTGAAGCCCTCCATGTGCTTGGCGTAGGACGTGAAGGCGTCGGCCACCTGGAGCGCGAGCTCGCGGGTCGGCGCGAGCACCAGGACCTGCGTGTTCTTGCTGGGGCCACCGTTGACATCGGCCAGTTCCGCCATCTTGGACAGCGCGGGAACAGCGAACGCTGCGGTCTTGCCGGTACCGGTCTGCGCCAGTCCGACGACGTCGCGGCCCTCGAGCAGGGCGGGGATCGTCGCGGCCTGGATGGGCGAGGGCTTCTCGTACCCGAGGTCGGTCAGCGCGGCGAGGATGCGGCCGTCGAGGTTGAGTTCGGTGAAGCGGACGTCTACACCGTCGTCGTCGGCCTGAGCGGCGGGAGCCGCGGTGTTCGCCTCGGTGACGGGAGTGGTCTCGGTGATGTTCTCGGACAGGTTTTCAGGCACGGGAAAAATCCTCCAGGTAGGTGCCGGACGGCCCTGACAGGATGGAGCCCGCAGTGCCGTATGAACAGGGGAATCCGGCACTGTTTCAATCCCTGGGCCGAACTCCTAGCCACACGTACTTCTCTGCTCTCTCAGCAGTGATGTGTGACTTTTCTTCTAGCCGGCGCTCCCTGATGAATCTGCTCGCGAGTCTGTGCTCCGAGCCCCAACACAACCAATTCGCCCTGAGGGGCGAAAATAAAGGGAATACCGGTGTGGGGGATGTTCCCAGTCTACGTCATGCACGCACTCCCCGCCGTCCCGATGGTGCAGTAGCGGCGGTGACGTTCAGCACGTTCAGGCCGGTGCGGCCATCCGCAACGCCTGCAGCGCACTCTTGCGCACCTGCGGCGTGAGGCTCGGGCCACCGGCCTCGGCGGCTCCCAGTAATCGCCGTGCCTGGGCCTCGTCCAGGCCCCCGTACACCTGCGCCGCGGTGACGCCGTGCTCCGGGACGTCGGTCACCCGGATCTGGTCCCCTGCACGGATGGTCCCCCTCGAGACCACGCTCAGGTACGTGCCCACCCGGTTCGCCTCGGCGAAGCGTCTCACCCAGGACCTCTCCCCCAGATAGCGCGCGAAGTTCACGCAGGGCGTCCGCGGCATGGTCACCTCGAGCACCACCTGGTCCCCCACGCACCAGCGCTCGCCGATGACCGCGGAGGAGGCATCGACCCCCGCCACCCGGAGGTTCTCACCGAAGAGGCCCGGCGTCACCTCACGCTGCAGCTCGGCGGTCCAGAAGTCCGCATCCAGCTGCGAGTACGCGTAGATCGCCTTCGTGGGACCGCCGTGGTGCTTCCGGCTCGCCTGGATGTCACCGGTCAGGCCCAGGGGGTGGACGTTCACGGGGCCGTCGACCGCACGCTTGTCGATCGCGGTGACGCCCGTGGAGTCCCTCGTGGGCAGGAGCTCGTGCACGCGACAGACGGCCAGGAGGGTGCCAGTGCTCATGGCGACCATCCTACGGTCCGGCCTCAGCCCTCGCTGCCCGCGGAATCCGCCCGCGCCGCATCCCGGATCCGGAGCGGTTCCCCCGGTCTCGACCCGGGCCTCGGTGCCCGGGCCAGGAAGGCCCAGAAGGCCACGATGCCGAGCGCACAGAACACCCCTGCGCTCGAGGCCATCAGCCAGCCGGTGGTCAGTTGCGAATCGAGATCCTCAGCACCGAGCAGGCGCCCGATGGTCTTCGGTGAGAGGACGAAGACCAGCAATGTCACCGTGAAGAGCACACCCGCCGTCACCCGGTACGTACGGAACTCCGGAGGAAGGCGGAGAGCCTGCGCCGCGAGTACCGCCAGGACCACCACGATCCATACCCAGTGATGGGACCAGGAGATCGGCGAGATCAGCAGCATGAGCACGGCATTGACGGCGATGGGCAGGATCCTCTCACCGCGCCGGCTGAACTCCCGGATGATGAACGCGGCCAGCGCTACGAGCACGAGCGAGATGGCCAGCCAGGCAACGGACGCATCGTAGTCCGGGCCGAGGAAGTGCAGGAGTGCGCCGCGGACGGAGAGGTTGTCCACGTACCCCGCACCGCCGATCCGCCCGGTGTCCCGCAGCATCAGCGACCAGTAGGTCACCGATTCTCCGGGCAGCAGGAGGAAACCGAGGGCGATGGTCCCGAAGAAGCCGCCGGCCATCGTGAACAGCTGCTTCCACTCACCTCGCACGAGGAAGTACAGCCCGAACACCAGGGGTGTCAGCTTGATGCCCGCGGCGACGCCGGTCAGCAGTCCGGTGGGCACGCGCCGGTGCCGGGAGGAGAGGAGGTCCGCCGAGATCATCCCGAAGAGCACGATGTTCACCTGGGAGAACGCCATGGTCTCCCGCCACGGACCGAGCAGGCAGATGGCTCCGGCCCCGATGACGGCCCACGGAAGTGCCACGGGGTGGGCGAGGACGGAGCGGACATTCCGGACACCCCCGAAGTAGCGGGTCAGGGCCAGGGAGGTGGCGCCCGCGATCAGCACGGAAAGGGCGACGAACAACACGGCGCCGACTTCGGCGCTCGTCCAGGTCAGGGCCGTGAACACCAGTGCGGCGAACGGCGGATACGTGAACAGCAGCGAGCCCTCGCCCTCACCGAAGGACCTCGAGTACAAGGACCCGTCGGCGTCCACCACGGACTGCCCGCCCATCCGGTAGACATGGAAATCGAGTCCGATGTAGGTGGCCCAGGTAAGTGCCAGGACCACCAGGAGCACGGCTCCGATCGCCGAGGCGACGAGGACCCACGCGTTGACCTGCTGGGAGCGACCGCGCCGACTCATACTTTCCTTCCGTGGGACAGGGGTGTGTCATAGCCCCCGGAGGGATCCGGGCGACGGCTCATACAGTGTAGCCACGCCCCGGAGCCACCTCCGTGCGTGCGGGTATGTTGGAAGCACCCCACCCCCCCCTGAAAGGTCGATCCAGCAATGTCCACCCCGAGTGACCAGACCACCTCACCGGCCATCACCGCGATCACCCATGCGCACGTCGTCCCGATCGATGGCGAGCCCTTCGACGGGACCGTGATCGTGGAGGGCGGCCGCATCACCGCGCTCGGGGAATCCGTGACCGTGCCCGACGGCGCGGACGTGATCGACGCCGCCGGCAAGTGGCTGCTTCCCGGCTTCGTGGACGCCCACGTCCACCTCGGCACCCACGAGGAGGGCGAGGGCGCTGCGGGCGACGACACCAACGAGATGACCGATCCGAACACCGCCGGGGTCCGCGCGATCGACGCGGTCAACCCCTTCGACCCCGGGTTCGACGACGCGCTCGCAGGCGGGGTCACCACCGTGAACGTGAATCCCGGTTCGGGCAACGCGATCGGCGGACTCGCCGTCGCCCTGCACACCCACGGGCGCTATCTCGAGGAGATGGTCCTGCGCTCCCCCAGTGGCCTGAAGTCGGCCCTCGGTGAGAATCCCAAGCGGGTCTACGGTGGAAAGGGCCAGCTCCCCTCCACCCGGCTCGGCACAGCACTCGTGATCCGCGAGGCCTTCATGAAGGCGCAGAACTATCTGGGGAAAGCCGACGAGAACGCACGCGACCCGCACCTCGAAGCCCTCGCCATGGTGCTGCGCCGCGAGATCCCCTGGCGCCAGCACGCCCACCGCGCCGATGACATCGCCACGGCCATCCGCCTCGCCGACGAGTTCGGGTACGACCTCGTGCTGGACCACGGCACCGAGGCCCACCTGCTCGGCGACGTCCTCGCCGAGCGCGGCACCCCCGTGCTGATCGGTCCCCTCTTCACCACCAAGTCGAAGGTGGAGCTGCGGGGCCGCTCACTCGCCAACCCGGGCAAGCTCGCGAGGGCCGGTGTGGAGATCTCCATCATCACCGACCACCCGGTGATCCCGATCAACTTCCTGGTGCACCAGGCCACCCTCGCGATCAAGGAGGGCCTCGACCGTGAGACCGCGCTCCGGTCCATCACCATCAACCCGGCGAAAGTCCTGGGGCTGGCCGACCGGCTGGGTTCGCTCGCCGTCGGCAAGGACGCGGACCTGGTGCTCTGGAGCGGCGATCCGCTCGACGTCATGCAGCGCGCCCTCCGGGTGTGGATCGGCGGCTCGGAGGTCTACTCCTACGACACCGCGACCTCCACCGGCACCGTGGCCCCGCGGGGCTAGGCAGCTTCCCCGGTGAGTTCCCGCAAGGACCCCCTGCCGCCACGGCCGCTCACCCTGCGCGCCGCCATCGTGCTGTGGCTCGTCATCGCCGTCCTGCTGGGCGTCGCTGCCGTCACCTTCGGCACCTCCGCCGCACTGCAGGACGTGGAGCGCGTGGGGTTCATCGGACTCGGCGTCCTCCTCGGAGCGCTCGCCGTCCTGCAGTTGATCCTCCTGCTGCCGCTGCGTCGGGGCAGGAGGAGCGCGCGGGAGTTGCTCACCACCGTCGGCATCATCGCGGGAATACCCGTGCTGGTCCGCGGGACACCGGGTTTGTCCGTGATCGCCGTGGGGATGCTCGTCGC
>JASLBS010000252.1 GCA_030146405.1 Arthrobacter sp. | reverse complement strand
CGCAAGATCGCCGCGGGGTGGCAGGACGCCTGTGCAGAATTGGGTCTGACGGCGAGCGAGCATATCGAAGGGATACTCCCGGATCGGCGCAGCCCCGACTTCTCCGACGCCGTAGATGCCACGCTCGAGGTGGCGTTGAAGACCGGCATCACAGCCCTGCTGGTGCACTCTGATCCCGAGGCCATGGCCTTCGTGGACCTGGCACTCACCCGGGGAATCTCCATCCCCGAGGACATGTCGATCATCGCGTACGACGACGAGGTGGCGCAGCTCTTCACTCCGGCGCTGACCGCGGTCAGCCCGCCCCGCGCCGGCGTCGGTGCTTCTGCTGTCGATCTGTTGCTGCGACGGATCGCCGAGCCGGCACGGCCAGTCCACCGGGTGATGCTCAACCCGAGTCTGAACGTCCGCGGCTCGACGGCTCCGCCGCGAGCCCTGAAGGTACCGGGTCGGTGAATGAGCGGCATCCGGTCGCATCCTCGAGTGCTCCCCGGCACCGCCGGCAGTGCCGCCAAGGTGCGACCCCCAATGCAAACATGACCGGATGAGTGCAGATCCCGGTAGGGGGAGCGGACGCGCCCTCCTTCCCCTGCAGCGTAGGGAGCAGCTGATGGAGGAGCTGCGAGCTCACGGTGCCATCACCGTCCGCGGTATCGCCTCCATGCTGGGAGTCAGCGAGCTGACGATTCGCCGCGACGTCAATGTGCTCGCCGGAGACGGGTTGGTGAGCAGGGTTCATGGCGGTGCCGTCCTGCCCAGTGCGCTCGATCGTTCACGAGGAGCAGGCAAGGCAACCCCGACCAGGTACGCCGTCGGCATGGTGGTGCCCTCGCTCGATTACTACTGGCCCCACGTCATCAGTGGGGCCCGGGCCGCGGCGGACGAGTGCAATCTAAGAATCGTTCTGCGCGGTTCGTCCTACGACACAGCGCACAACCAGAAGCAGGTACGGACGTTGCTGGATTCCCAGGACATCGACGGTTTGATCGTGGCACCGGAGGTGAACGGCGCTCAGGGCTCGGAGTTGCTCCGGTGGCTCAACGCCCTGCCCATACCGGTCGTCCTCGTGGAGCGTCGCGCACCCCTCGGGCTCTCGGCGCACCGCATCGAGTGGGTGGCCACCGATCATGCATTCGGCGCCGGCATGGCTGTCCGGCACCTGTGGCAGGAGGGGCACCGGCGGATAGGGTGCCTCGCCGATTCGACCAGTCCAACAAGTTCCCAGGTGATCCGAGGCTGGCGCCAGGCTCTGACGTCCCTGCACCTTCCGATGCTCCCGTCGGTCTGCGAGGATTCAGCCCGCACGCCGGATATGTGCGAGGAGGACCTCTACGATCGGGTACTCGAGGCCTGCCGACGGACCGCCACCACCGCCCTGCTGATCCACGCGGACACGCAAGCTGTCGCCTTCGCCCGGCATTGCATGATGCGCGGCATCGTCATTCCTGACGAGCTGGCAGTCGTGGGATACGACGACGAGGTCGCATCACTCGCACAACCGGCGATAACAGCAGTCCGCCCACCAAAGCAGTACGTCGGCAGATCGGCGGTACACCTCATCGCCGCCCGGCTCGCCGAAGGCAGAACACGACCGGTCCACCGGCTTGATCTGAATCCCGACCTGATCCTTCGCGCATCGTCCATCGGGGCGCCCCACCCGCCCACTGACATGGACCCTGACCACGTTCCCCGCTGACCGCGCCTGTGGGACCGGAGACAGTCCACTGCCTGGCATGAAAGTGTCCCTGGGCGCGGGTTTCCCCCCACGCCCAGGGACACTCTCTATCCACGGCTATTGGCTACTGGCTACTGACGAGCGAAGTGGCTCACACACGCACCCATGTTCCGGAACCCGGGATCCACATTGTCGGTCCAACCACCCTTGGCACAGGCGTCCTTACCCGTCACGAAAGTCACCGTGTACTGACGTATCGTCCCGTCCGGCGCCGTGACCGTGACCGTCGCCGTCCGGTCCGCCGTGGTCGCCTGGACCACGCTCATCTCGGCCGCGGTGTCCAACGGATGGGCCGCCACGACGGGGAGCACCTCCGTAGGCGTCAAAACGGTGTAATCGGACGTGTCAGCCGAGAACCGGTTGACCGGCCTCTGACCCACGAGCAGCCGACCCAGCTCGGCCACGTCTGCCTCCGCCAGACGCGTGCCCTTGATGGCCACCTCGGCGACCTTCGTGTAGGAGCCGGTAGTGGTGAACACGACCCGAATTCCGCGAGCGGTCACCGGTGCGAACGTCACCTCCGTGGGAGTGGCCACGCTCAAACCCGTGACGGTGCCGGCGGAGGTATCCCGCCACGTGCCGGCCGCGTCCTGATACTGGACCTTCAGGTTCACAGCGGCCCGTTCCGATGACGTCACCGTCACCGATTCCACGGTGTACTCCTGGCCGAAACCATAGCTCAGGTTGTCCCCGGCTCTGCCGCCACTGACCCAGTTGGACCAGCGGGTCGAGGCATTACCGTCACAGGTATTACGGGCCACGAACGAACCCTCCGTGTAACTGGCCGTCACCGTGGTGGCAGTATCCTCCAAGCAAATATTGCCGGTGGTCACGCGATCCACCACCACAACGCTCAACAAGGCATCCAAGGGACCATCACCGGCAACACCGGTCGCG
>JASLBS010000038.1 GCA_030146405.1 Arthrobacter sp. | reverse complement strand
AGCTATGGCGCCGCCACCGATCGGGGCCTGCGGCGGGAGCTCAACGAGGATTCCTTCATCGCCATGGATCCCGTGTTCGCGGTGGCGGACGGCATGGGTGGGCACGAGGCCGGTGAGGTTGCCAGCAGCATCTGCGTACGGACGCTCGGAGCCAGCAGCGTCATCGGCACCAGGGGCTCGCAGTTCACCACCGAGCACCTCGAGGACCTCATCGGCCAGGCCGACGAGCAGATCCGCATCGAGACCGGCGGGCAGGCAGGCACCACCGTCAGCGGCGCCGTGCTGGTCGAGGAGGCGGGAGAGCCGCACTGGCTCTTCTTCAACGCCGGCGATTCACGCACCTACCGACTGAGCAACGGCACGTTCGGCCAGATCTCCGTGGACCACTCGGAGGTCCAGGAGATGGTGGATCTCGGCAGGATCTCCGAGGAGGAGGCGCGCACGCACCCGCGGCGCCACGTGATCACGAGGGCCCTGGGCACGGGCGACGACGCCGAGGCGGACATCTGGCTCCTTCCGGTGGAGGAGGGCGACCGCCTCCTCATCTGCTCCGACGGACTCAGTGGTGAGCTGACCGACGAGGAGATCTGCACGCTCCTGAGCACCGTGCAGGACCCGCAGGAGGCCTGCGACGAGCTCGTGGCCGCCACGCTGCGCTCCGGAGCCCGGGACAATGTGACGGTTGTCGTGGTCGATGCAACCACCACCGACGATCAGGAGACTCCCCCGGCCCGCGCCGGAACGCTGTTCGCTGCCGACACCGACGGGACGCCGTCCGGCTAGCTCGGATCCTGCCAGCTCGGATCCGGCCGGTTCCGTCCGGCTAGGTCGGGGTGGAGGACCAGCGGTCAGTCGAGGACGATCCCCGTCCCTGTTCCTCGGGTCAGGGTCACCGGGGTCACCTCACCGAACCCGCGTACCTGCCGCGGTTCGTGCGGCGCGAGGACGAACTTCTCGTTGTTGGTGAGCGTCGCGGCGGTGCCCGAGTCCACGAGCACCTCCCCCGGCTCCGCGAGCGCGGTGAGCCGTGCGGCCAGGTTCACGGTGGGCCCGTAGATGTCCCCCAGCCTGGACAGCACGCGCCCCCACACGAGCGAGCAGCGCGCGGAGGGCAGGAAGTCGTCCTCCGAGAACGCCCTCGCCAGGGCCAGGGAGATCTCCGCGCCGGCCTCCGGTGACTCGGCGATGTAGAGCACCTCGTCGCCGATGGTCTTGACCAGCCGCCCTCCTCCCACGGAGATGATCTCGGCGCTCTTGTTCTCGAACCGCTGGACCAGCTGTGCCAGCGTGCGTTCGTTCATCTGGCGCGAGAGGCTCGTGTAGGAGACGAGGTCCGCGAAACCCACTGCCCGGGCGAGGGGCAGCGGCGCATCCTGCTCGTCGCCGTCGCGCCCCTGCTCGCTGGACCGCAGACCGGACTCGGCGCGCAGCGCCAGACGCTGCACGGCCGCGTTCATCTGCCGGCGCCAGGCGTACACGAGGGTCTTCTCGAGCGGCTCGATGAGGTCAGGGAGTTCGGTGACCAGTGATTTGCGGGCGTCGGCGTCGGTCAGGCCGCGCTGCGCCACGATCTCCTCCACGATCGCCTCGATCTGCCACACCACCATGCGGTCCGTCATCTGCCCCACGGCCCGCGTGATCGAGATCGCGGCGTCCTCGGTGAGCTGCTCCTGACGGACGAGGTCGATGATCGTGGTGAGCGCGTCGAGATCCTTCTCGGTGAACGCCACGTCCTCGTCACCGATGTTGGGGAAGCCCATGGCACGCCACAGTTTGCGGGCGGAGAGCAGGGACACCCCCGCGCCGGCTGCGATATCACGACGTCGGAGCGTACGCTCTGCGCCGAGCAGTTGCCGTTCGAGGTGTCGGATGGACTCGCGGTCGAGCTCCAGCGGCACCGGGGGCGGCGTCGTGACGGCCCGGGCGTCCGCTCCGCCGTCGGCCATGTCGAGTTGGAGTTGCCAGACGGGCCGGGAGGAGAGCGGCTCGGGTACTTCCTCCGCCGCATCGGGTTCGGGCAGATCCGGTGGCGCCTGCTCTGCCTGGGCGTGCTCACCGGTGTCCCGGTGGTCCTCGTCCATCACGACTGCTCGCCCCTCCCTTCCTGCTGCGACCGGGGCGTCCCACCCCGGGCGTACTGCGCATCAATATCCATGTCTACACCATCGAACATACGGGTCAGTGGGAGCTCGCTGATCGCCCGGATCACGTGTTCCTTGAAAGCGGTCACCTGCGGGAGATGCCGGTAGGCGTGCGCGCGGTCGAACCCGAGGTCCGCGGTCAGGCTCCCGCTGCCCACCATGCGCTGCAGCAGACTCTGTTCCGTCTGCAGCTGGGAGATGGCCGAGAGGCTGATCTGTTTCTCGGTGCGGCGGAGCACGCCGTACCGGTGGATCAATCGCGTGGTGGTCAGCACGTACCGGTTGCCGGACCATCGGAGCAGCGGCCACACAACGGCGCGCAGAGGCAGGAGCAGGAACAGGACGAAGGCCACCGGTAGCAGCAGGCCCTGCCACTGCTCCAACCACTCCGGCAGAGTTCCGCGGCTCAGGTAGCCCAGGCTGAAACCTCCGACGGCCAGGATGAGGAAACCACTGATGACGGGCCCCACCAGCGGTAGGGCGTTGGGCCGGGTGCGGAGGATGACGCGCTCCCCCGGCATCAGTTTGATCCGCACGGCCTACTCCTGCGGACGCAGGTGCACCACGTCACCCGCGGAGATGGTGTGCCGCTCACCGTCGTCGTCGCGGATGATGAGCGCGCCACGCGGATCCAGTCCGAGCGCCCGGCCCGCGAGCGCCTCCCCACCGGGCAGGTCCGCCCGGACGTCCTGACCGAGGGTGGCCATGCGCTCGCCCACGCGCTCCCGCAGGGACGGCCCTCCCTCCCAGGCCGCGTCCGCGTCACCGTCCACGTCGCAGAAGGACCGGTAGCGGTCGGCGAAGGAGCGCAGGAAGGACTTGAGCAGGATGTTGCGGTCGGTGGTGCCCGCGTACTCGAGCAGGAGACTGGTGGCGGCGGGAACGGGGAGCTCGTCCTCGGTGAGGCTGACGTTGAGTCCCACCCCCACCACGACGGCGGGCGGTTCGGCCCCTGCGCCCGGCACGAACTGTGCGAGGACCCCGGCGAGTTTGCGTCCGTCCACGGTCACGTCGTTGGGCCATTTGAGCTGCGGGGCGATCTCCGTGCGGTCCTCGACACTCTCGGCGAGCGCCAGGGCAGCGAGCAGGGAGAACCAGGAGTACGCGGTGGTGGGTACGGGCCGGCCACTGCGGTTGAAGGGCCGCACCAGGATGCTGACGAACAGGGAGGAGCGTTCCGGCGCTTCCCAGCTCCGGTCCAGCCGGCCCCGCCCCGCCGTCTGTACCTCGGCGCCCAGCACACTGAGGTCCGGCCAGCCGGCGGGCTCGCGCTCGGCGTGCTGCACGAGGTCCGTGTTGGTGGAACCGGTCCGCGCGGCGATCTCGAGCCGGGCGAAGGGACCCGCCGGCATGCAGACAGCCGCCCTCAGCGCGCCGACATTCAGGCCCGGGCGTTCGAGGTTGGAATAGCGGGAGGACATGCCATCGATCCTATCCGGCCCCGCCGTACCGGCCCTGGAGCCGGTCCTCAGAGGAAGATGTCGGGGACCAGCTGGTCCTCCGGAGCCCCGAGGCTGTAGGCGGTGAGATCCGTACGGCCCTCCTCACGGAGCACTTCCTCGTCCGTGTAGAAGTTCCCGGTGCAGCTCCGCGCCGTGCGCACGAGGACGGCGTGCGCTGCGTCGGCCACGATCTCGGGGCTCCTCGCGGCCTGCACCATCCGTTCGCCCCCGGGCATGTTCCGGATGGCGGCGGTGTCGATCAGGGTTGCGGGCCACAGCGAGTTGACCGCCACGCCGTCCTCCCTGAGCTCCTCCGCCAGGCCAAGGGTGGTCAGGCTCATGCCGTACTTCGCCATGGTGTAGGCGAGGTGTTTCCCCGCCCACTTCGGCTCGAGGTTCAGGGGCGGTGAGAGGGTCAGGATGTGCGGGTTCTCCGACTGCCTGAGCGCTTCGAGGGAGAACTTGCTGAGCATGAACGTGCCCCGCACGTTGATGTCCGCCATGAGGTCGTACCGCTTCATGTCCACGTCGGGTGTCCTCGAGAGGTCGATCGCGGAGGCGTTGTTGATCACGATGTCGATCCCGCCGAAGGTGCGCACTGTCGCTTCCACGGCCGACCGGACGTCGTCGTCGTTCCGCACGTCACCCACGAGCGGGAGGGCGCCCCCACCGGCGGCCTCGATCTGCTCCGCCGCCGTGTGGACGGTGCCTTCCAGCTTCGGGTGGGGTTCCCCGGTCTTCGCCATGAGTGCCACGTTCGCACCGTCGCGGGCCGCCCGCAGTGCGATGGCGAGGCCGATGCCGCGGCTCCCTCCGGAAATGAGGAGTGTGCGTCCGGCGAGGGTCGCCGGACCGGCCTGGGCTTCATCGCGTGCAGTCATGGCCCTACTCTAGACAGCCGCCCGTGCGGCCGGGAGCGGGACCCGCCGACGTTACCCGCCAGTAACTTCGACCACCCCAGGGGTTGTCCTCTGCTGTCGCGCTCACTAGGGTCGGGACCACCCGACGCACCGCACGAGGAAGGATCAAAGCATGAATCGTAGGCCCAGCCGCCTGTTCCTCGGCTCGTTGATCGGCTTCGCGGTCGCAGCAGCCGTTCTCATCCTGACCATCCCCGCACTCTTCGGTCCGCACGAGGCCTACCAGGTGTGGTTGACGGCATGCCTGGGTGGTCTGAGCCTGGCCCTCGGAGCGCTTGTCATTTCGCTTCGACCGCCGCGGGGAACGGCACCACAGGACCCGAACCAGGCCTGACCCTTCACCGGCACCCGCCCTCGGACGGCTAAGCGATTCCGGCGGAAACTGTAGACGTCCTACAACGGTGGCCCCGGGGATCGTCACTAGACTGGTTGGATCGCGCCGGGCCTTGTTGGATTCCTCCAGTTCTGGCCGGCGCTCCCCAGCCACCCGCCGACCGGAGATTCACGTCGGCCCACGCCAGCGCCCGCCCCACGTCGTTGAGCGCGCCCCCGACGAGCGCGCGGTCGTGCGAGACGCGGTAGCACCACAGGCCGTCGGGCAGCTCGTGCGGCATCTCCCGCACGAGCACCCGCAGCGCGCCGGACGTCGCGCACGAGACGAGCATCGGCGCCTCGTGCGCGAC
>JASLBS010000209.1 GCA_030146405.1 Arthrobacter sp. | reverse complement strand
CGGTCAGGCGAGGCAACCACCGAGCGCGATCGTCGTATCGATGGCCGCAATGCGGTTCAGGACCACCTTGTACTGGGACTGCAGGCCGGCGACGACGATCTTCTGCGCGGCGACGGCTTCACGGTTGACCTTCTTGGTGCTCTCCAGTGTCCGCAGGGTGGCGGACTCGGCGACGATCTTCGCGTCCAGAGCGTTCAGGTCGGCCTTGGCCGTGGTGAGTTCAGCTTCCTTGTCGCTGATCGCCTTGTTGAGCGCGTTCAGCGAGGCCTGCAGCGGGGTGAGCTGGTTCTGCAGGGACAGGACGGCGTTCTCCGCGGAGGTGATCGAGGTGTTCAGCGTGCCCAGCGTCGTCACGAGCTTGGCGACCTCACCGTCGAGCCTGCTGACCTCGGTGGTCTGCGTGGTGACCGCGGTGTCAGCAGCGGTCAGGGTGGCCTGCAGATCCGGCAGGGCGTCCTCGAGGCCCTTGAGTTCGGCCTGCTGGGCGCTGATCTCGGCCTTGGCCACCGTCAGGTCCCCGGTCAGACGGGGCAGCGCGGCCTCGAGTCCGGCGATCTCGGTCTTCTTCGCCGTGACGGCGGCGTCGGCGTTGATCAGGGCGGTGTTCGCGGCGGTCTGGGCTGCCTTGGAGTCGGCCAGCGTCTGAGTGGCACTGGCGACCTGACCATTGGCGCCGGCGAGGCTGGTCTGCAGGCCCGGGAGCTGCTGCTGGAGATTGCTGGACTCCTGCTGCTTGGCCGACAACTGGGAGTTCAGGGTGGCCAGCTGGCCCTGGAGCTTGGTCAGGTCACCGTTCAGGGCAGCGATCAGCGCGGTCTTGTGCGCGGCCTGCAGCTCAGCGGCGGTGATGTCCGCCTTCTTGGCGGTGATCGCCGCGTTCAGCTCCTGCTTCTTCTTGTCCGTGTTGCCCTTGATCGCGGCGAGCTCCGCCTCCAGGGTGGCGAGCTGGGTCTTCAGTGCGGCGGCGTCGGCGACCGGGGCGGCTGTCGCGGCGGCGATCTCCTTCTCCTTGGCGGCGATCTCCGCGTTCTTGGTGGTGACGTCGCCCCGCAGCCCGGCGATCTCGGTCTGCAGCGTGGGCAGCTTGGCCTCGATGGTGCCGATCTGCTGGGTGAGGGTCGCCACGCTCTGCTCGGCAAGGCGGAGGTTCTCCTCGGCCTTGACGACGGCAGCGGTCGCACCAGCGGCATTGGTGTCCGCGGTCCTGGCCGTAGCCTCCAGGCCCGGCAGCGCGGCGCGGGCGTCGGTCAGGTTCTTCGCCGCGGCGTCCACCAACTCCTGCGCTGCGTCACCCTGGGCTACGAGATCGGCCAGATCCTGCGTCGCACTCGTGATCGCGGCCACCTGGTCGTCAACCATGGTCTGGGCCGCCGTCGCCGCACCGGTCAACGTATCCAGACGGGTCTTGGCAGTGGCGAGCTCGCCCTCCCTGGTGACCTTATCGGCCAGGGCCTGGGTCTTCTTCGTGGTCAGGCCCGCCAGCTCGTTCTGGGCGGAGGTCAGCTGCGTCTGCAGCGGAGTGACCTGGCCGACCAGCGTCGTCCTTTGGCCCTGCAACGTCGTCAGCTCGGTGTTCGCAGCCGCAGTCGCCGCCGTCATCGTCGCCTTGTCCGCCTCGAGCTTCGTCAGCGACATCGTCACCGTGTCGATCTGTCCGACGAGCGTGGCATGCGCCGCATCCAGCGAGGCGATCTCCTTCTCCGCCGCGGTGATCTGCGCCGTCAGGGAGTTCTGCGTGGTCACCAACGCGGCCCGCTCGGCGGTCAGCGTCGCGATCTGCTCCGCGTTCTGACGCGCAGCGGCCTTCAGCAGGTTCGGCTGAACGTTCCCGCGGTGTGCGAGCTGGTTCGTCACACCATTGCAGATCCCCGACGTAGGGGTGGTCTCGGCCGAGGCCTGAGGAGCGAAAACCAGTAAGCTGGTCAGGACTCCCGGCAGGATAACAGCGCTTGCAACGCGGCGGACAAGGAT
Organism: Arthrobacter sp.; assembly: GCA_030146405.1. GTDB lineage: Bacteria > Actinomycetota > Actinomycetes > Actinomycetales > Micrococcaceae > Arthrobacter_D. The sequence goes on along the minus strand of JASLBS010000209.1, from coordinate 2,780 downwards.
GGATTTCGCGTTGATTTCGCGCAAGGCTACTCCTGGAGACCTGAAGGGGATGTCGGGATGACATCCGGAATCTACGTCCATTAGTTGCGCGATAACACAGTAGCCAGTACGCGAGTTGTCGACTCCGTACTCGCCTTTCGAACGTTTAACTACCTGCCCCAGCGTGATGTCGTGCAATCGAGGGTATTCGCGATCTGACCGCTGCTCTCGCCCGGTCCTGGAATCAGCCTTTCATCGTCGTGACGTCCTTGCCGAGTACTGGTCCGCACCTCAGAGGAATCAGGGGGTGTACCAACGCCGCCGCCTATCTTCCCCAGTGTGTGGTCTGCCCGTGCGCAACACGTGGACGCCCGGGGTCATACCGCTCAGCAGCGGGTCCTCCTGTCCGTCCGACCAAGTAGAGTGAGGACGTGAATTCACCGAGCACCGATTCCCCCTTGCGCCTTTTCACCTCGGAATCGGTGACGGAGGGTCATCCCGACAAGATCTGCGACCAGATCAGTGACGCCATCCTGGACGGCCTCCTCCTGCAGGACCCCGACTCCCGGGTGGCGGTGGAGACCCTCGTGACCACGGGGCTCGTCCATGTGGCGGGTGAGGTCACCACGGAGGCGTACGTCGAGATCCCGGACATCGTCCGCAAGACCATCCTCGGCATCGGGTACGACTCCTCGGCCAACGGCTTCGACGGCGCGCGCTGCGGAGTGTCCGTGTCGATCGGGCAGCAGAGCGCGGAGATCGCCAGCGGGGTGTTCACCTCGCTCGAGACGCGTGAAGGAACGGGCGCCGACCCATATGACGCGCAGGGCGCCGGTGACCAGGGCATTATGTTCGGTTATGCCAGTGACGAGACCTCGGTGCTCATGCCGACGCCCATCTGGCTGTCCCACCGCCTCTCGGAGCGACTCACGACGGTACGGAAGGACGGCACGCTGCCGTACCTCCGCCCCGATGGCAAGACGCAGGTGACCATCGGGTACGACGGCGACCGCCCGGTGTCCATCGATTCGGTCGTCATCTCCTCCCAGCACTCCGCCGAGGTCTCGCTCGACGACCTGCGCGCCGACCTGGTGGAGCACGTCATCACCCCGGTCCTGGCCGAGTCGGAGCTCGACACCTCCTCGGTGCGGCACATCCTGAATCCTGGCGGTGCCTTCGTGATCGGCGGACCGGTAGGTGATGCGGGGCTCACCGGTCGCAAGATCATCGTCGACACGTACGGCGGGATGGCCCGGCACGGTGGGGGAGCGTTCAGTGGCAAGGACCCCTCGAAGGTCGATCGTTCTGCCGCCTACGCCATGCGCTGGGTCGCGAAGAACGTCGTCGCGGCCGGGCTCGCCCGCCGCGCTGAGATCCAGATCGCCTACGCCATCGGGATGGCTCAGCCCGTGGGGATCTACGTCGAGACGTTCGGCACCGAGTCCGTGGACCCGCAGGCGATCGGTGCCGCGATCCAGGAGATCTTCGACCTCCGCCCCCTCGGGATCATCAACGCGCTCGATCTCAAGCGTCCGATCTACCAGCGCACGGCGGCGCACGGCCACTTCGGCCGTGAGGAGGACGACTTCACCTGGGAGCGCCTCGACCGCGTCGACACACTGCGGAGCTACTTCAACGCCTGAGGCGGGAGGAAGCAGCCTGAGCGGGCCATCGGAGGCTGCGGCATCATGACGGACACGAACCGGACTCCCCCCGACGGGCAGCTGTCGCTGCTGCACGGGTTCGGTGCGGCGAAGCTTCCGCAGTCCGATCCTGCGCGTGCCGCGGTGCTGCCCGTAGCCCGAGTAATCCTCGATGCGCAGCTTCCCCACCTCGACCGGTTCTTCGACTACGCAGTGCCTGCCGCCATGGACCTGGAGGCTCAGCCCGGCGTGCGGGTCAAGGTGCGCTTCGCAGGGCGGGAGCACGCGGGCTTCCTCGCCCAGCGTGTCCGGGAACCGAGTACGACGGCGACACTGCTGCCGCTGATGAAGGTCATCTCGCCCCAGCAGGTCCTGGTCCCCGAGATCCTGGCGCTCGCGGAGTCGATCGCCGCGCGATCCGTCGGAACGGTGAGCGATGTGCTGCGCTCGGCGGTGCCGCCAAGAATGGCCCGGGTGGAGTCCGAGGTCGCTCCTGAGGGCGGTGCCGGCCCGAGCCCAGCCGCTGGTGGTGCACCGAGAGCGGCACCTGCTGACGGGCCCGCAGGTACTCCTGCCTCCGTTCCTCCCGCATCCGGCTTCCGCAGGTATCCGAACGGACCCGCCTACCTGCAGCATCTTCGTGCCGGTGAGTCGCCCCGCGCCGTCCTCACGACCCTCGGGGGGTTCGGAGCCGCAGCCTGGACCGAGGAGATCACCGATGCGGTGGAGGCCGCCGCCGGCTCCGGGCGCGGCTCGGTCGTCGTCGTTCCCGACCAGCGTGACCTGGCGCGCGTGGAGGCGGCGCTCGCTGCACGGCTCGGCGCGCACGCCGTCGCGCGCCTGACCGGTGAGGACGGCGCGACACCGAGGTACCGCAACTTCCTGCGGATCCTGCACGGGACGGCGATTGTCGCCGTCGGAACACGGTCAGCTGCCTACGCGCCGGTCAGGAACCTGGGGCTCGTCTGCGTCTGGGATGACGGCGACGACCAGCACATCGAGCAGCGAGCGCCCTACCAGCACAGCCGGGACGTGGCACTGTTGCGGGCCGGCCAGGAGGGGGCGGCAATGCTCATCTCCTCCTTCGCGCGCACCACGGAGGCCCAGCGGCTCGTGGACTCCGGCTGGGCCCACGGGATCCAGGCGGACCGCACCGAA
>JASLBS010000144.1 GCA_030146405.1 Arthrobacter sp. | reverse complement strand
CAGTCAGCTCATCTTCCTGACCGACCCCCAGATGTACACGGTGCCTGTGGCACTGAGCTCCTTCGTGGACTCCACGGCGACCTCCTCCTGGGGATCCCTCTTCGCCATGTCGGTCGTCTCCCTGATCCCCGTCTTCCTGGTCTTCCTGTTCGGCCAGAAGTACCTGGTCAAGGGCATCGCCACCACCGGCGGGAAGTGACATGAACGTCCTACGGCATCAGGTAGTTCCAACACTCTGATCGACAACGCCCGCTGAGCCTTTCCGCGGAGCACCCACCCCTCACGAAGAAAGAGAAGTCAATGACGAAGTTCTCACGCAACAGGAAGACCCTCGGACTCGCAGCCATGGCCATGGTGGCGGGTCTCGGCCTCACGGCCTGCGGTGGAGGAAGCGATGGCGGTGACCAGGCCGCCGGCGGTGACGCCAGCCTCCGCTTCACCTGGTGGGGATCCGACCCCCGTCACGAAGCCAACGAACAACTGATCGAGATGTTCGAAGCCGATCACGAGAACATCTCCATCGCAGGGGACTACGGCGATTTCGGCGGCTACTGGGACAAGCTCGCTACGTCGACCGCCGGTGGCAGTGCCCCCGACATCATCACCATGGACGAGAAGTACCTTCAGGAGTACGCCGGTCGCGGAGCCCTCGCCGACCTGACCCAGCTGGACGCACTCGACCTGGGGAACTTCGACGAGGCGGCGCTCGATCTCGGCTCCTACGAGGACGGCGTCTACGGTCTGACCACCGGGCAGAACGCCTATGTGGTGATGATCAACGAGGACCTCCTGGAGCAGGCCGGGATGGAGCTTCCCGACGACACCACCTGGACCTGGGACGACTACTACACGCTGTCCACGGAACTGGAGGAAGCGCTGGGCGACGGCGTCCATGGAACGGCCCTGGGTGCCCAGGACGTCGACCTGCGGATCTGGCTGCGGCAGCAGGGCGAATCGCTCTACAACGAGAGCGAAGGCACGGTGGGCTACTCGCCGGAGAATGTCACGTCCTGGTTCGAGCACCTCCTGAACGTGCGGGACAACGGCGGTGGACCGAGCGCGTCGGAGTTCGCTGAGGATTCCACCGGAACACTCGAGACCCAGGCGGTGCCCACCAACCGAGCGGCGATGGGCTGGTACTGGTCCAACCAGCTCTCCGCCCTCCGGAGCGCATCCGGAAGCAACATCAGCATGCTGCGCGTCCCGTCCGACTCCGGGAATGCCAGCGACAACGGGATGTACTTCAAGGCCTCGATGTACTGGTCCATCTCCAACCAGTCGGACAACCAGGATGCTGCCGCTGAGTTCGTCAACTTCCTGGCCAACGACCCCGAGGCCGCGAAGGTGATGCTCGTGGACCGCGGCGTCCCGGTCAACCCGGAGATGGCCGAGGCCATCACACCCGAGCTCAGCGAGGCGGAGCAGACCGTGGTCTCCTTCCTCGACGACATCGCGCCGGACATCGACAGTTCGGAGCTTCCTTCACCCGTGGGAACCGGTGGTGTGCAGGACGTGGTCCGCCGCCATGTGGAGGAGGTGCTCTTCGAGAGGCTGTCGCCTGAAGATGCCACCACCCAGATGACCAGCGAGATCAACGGACTGATCAGGTCCTAGCACGTTCAGCGGGGAGGAGTCGGCAGCACGCCGGCTCCTCCCTTTCCGTCCCACCAGTCAGCGAACGAGAGACCGATCATGCTCACCCCCACCAGCACCACCCTGCCCGACGCCGCGTCCACCGGTCCCGCGACGTCCGTTCCACGCATCGTGCTCGTGGGCGTCCACGGGTTCGGAGCGCGCCACCTGGCCAACGTGTCACGCCTCGAGCAGGAGGGGACGCTCGAGCTCGTGGCCGTCGCCGACCCCACCCCGCCCGAGCCTGGCACCCTGCGGGCATCGGTGAGTGTCTACCGGACGCTCGCGGAGCTGGTGACCGACGGCATGCGCGCGGACATCGTGATCATCGCCACCCCGATCCATTCGCACGCCGACCTCGCCCGGGCCGCGTTGGCCATGGGAGCCGACATCTACGTGGAGAAGCCCCCCGTGGCGTCCCTCGAGCAGTTCCAGGACCTGCTCGATCGGGCTTCGACCGCAGGGGCGGCCGTGCAGACAGGTTTCCAGAGCCTCGGTTCACTGGCGATCCGCCGCATCGAGGAGCTCATCGCCGGCGGGGAGATCGGGACGGTGCGGGGGATCAGCGCCGAGGGTGCCTGGGTGCGCAGCAGGGGTTATTTCAAGCGCTCCCGGTGGGCGGGCAGGAGGACCCTCGACGGCGCCGACGTGGTGGACGGAGTGGCGACCAATCCGCTCGCCCACGCGGTGGCCACGGCCCTACGGATCTCCGGAGCCCGGCGTGCGGCGGACATCGCCTCCGTGGAGGTGGATCTCTACAGAGCGCACGACATCGAGTGTGATGACACCTCGTCGCTGCGTATCCGGACGGAGGCCGGTCAGGTGGTGACCTGCGCACTCACCCTGTGCGCGGCTGCCCAGGAGCGCCCGAGTGTCTCGATCGCGGGCACCGAGGGCGGAATCGTCTTCTACTACACGGAGGACGAGCTCGTGATCACCACGGCTCAGGGGGAGCGCTCCGAGACGTTCGACAGGGTGGACCTGCTGGAGAACCTGGTGAGGCATCGCGCCCACGATGAGCCACTTCTCAGCTCACTGGAGGATTCGGGTGCCTTCATGCGTGTTCTCGAGGCGGTCCGGACGGCGGACGACCCGCAGCCCATCCCCGCCGAGTACATCACCTGGCAGGGAGAGGGGGACGACGCCCATCCTGTGATCCACGGGATCGAGGAGCTCATGCAGCGAGCGCAGCGCGCTCAGGCGCTCTTCAGCGAGCTCGGCCCAGGGTGGGCAACGCGGCTCCCTGCAGCCGACGAGTTCACCGTCGGCGCCGCGACGGTTGCCGAGTACCGCGATGGGAGCCGGATCGCTCCCACCCTGGCCCCGCGACCGTACCTCCACCCTGTTCGTACCCTCGGTGGCGTGGTGGTGACCGATCACCTGCCCCTCGACCACGTCTGGCACCTGGGGGTCGGCGTGGCGGTCCAGGACATCGACGGCGTCAACTGCTGGGGCGGCCGTACCTACACGCGGGAGGCGGGCGGCTACGTCTGGCGCCCTGATCACGGCCGGGTCGAGCGGACCGCTGCTCGTCGGGCCGACACCTCCCTGGAGGAGAACCTCGTCTGGCGGGGGCCGGAGGGCGCCGCGCTGCTCGAGGAACAGCGGCGATGGGACTGGCAACCGGTCGACGAGTCCGTCTGGCTGCTCACCCTGACCTTCACGCTCTCACCCTCCGGGGATGCTCCGGTGCATCTCGGCAGCCCGGGGTCCAACGGGCGTCCGCAGGGCGGTTACGGCGGTTTCTTCTGGCGCCTGCCGCGGGCCGGGGACGTCGACGTCCGAACGGCTGAGCACGAGGGGGAGGACGCCGTGCACGGAACGGCTGCTCCCTGGCTGGCCTGGTCGGCCGACTTCGACGGCGGCCCCGCGACCCTCGTCTTCCTCGCAGCCCCCGAATCGCCCGATCCGTGGTTCGTGCGCGCGGAGGGCTACCCCGGAGTGGGTCTGTCACTGGCGTGGGACACCCCGGTGACAGTGCGGCCGAACGAACTGCTCACGCGGACCGTCCGGGTGCTCGTCTCCGACGGGCGACTCGACGCCGGCCGCGTCGAGGAGCTCGTCACCGGCCTCGCGGAGAACAGGGATACCGAGGCCGCGGAGGACACCGAGAAGTCTCAGGGGATCGACCGATGAGCGACGGACTCCTGTCCGCTGTCCGGACCGACGGGACATCATCGGCTCCGGCCGGCGTCGCCCACGAACGGTCCGTCAAGCGCGCCAGGCTGCTCGATCTCCTGGACCGGGCGGACCGCGACTCCCTCCTGCTGACCACCACCACGGCACTGACCTGGTACCTCGGCGGCAGCCGCGTGCACGTGAGTCTCGCCGGTGACCCTGTCGCGGCGCTGCTCGTCACCCGCGACGGCGACCACCTCGTCACGTTCAGCAACGAGGCCGAGAGGCTCCTGGCCGAGGAGTTGCCGTCCGACCTGACCGTTCACCGGGTGCCCTGGTACGGTTCCCTGCACGACGTCGGCACCTGGTTCGGGCCCGGCGTCTCGCCGGCGGGTGAGGGTGAGCTGGCCCGCGAGCTCAGGGAGGCGCGGCGGTCGCTGCTGCCCCTCGAGCTCGGCCGCTATCGCGCGCTGAACGAGGACGTCGCCCGCGCGTTGACCGATGTCCTGGCTGCAGCGACCCCGCGGAGCACCGAGCGTGAGATCGCGGCGGCGCTCGCGACGCGGCTCGTCGCCGTCGGCGCCGATCCGCTGGTGCTGCTGTGCAACGGGAGCGACCGCACCCGGTTCCGTCACCCGCTCCCCACCGAGGGCGTCCTCGGGCGTCGTGCCATGGCCGTGGTGTGCGCGCGGCGGTACGGGATGATCGCGAATGTCACCCGCTGGGTCCGCTTCGATGCGGGAACCCCGGCTGAGCAGGACGCCGAGAACCGCATCCTCGCCGTGGAGCAGGAGGTCCTCGCGGCCACCGTTCCCGGTGCAACGCTGAGCGGGATCGTCGCGGAGATCGGCGCCGCGTACGAGCGGCACGGGTTCGGTGCGGAACAGTGGCTGGAGCACCACCAGGGCGGCCCCGCGGGATACGCGGGGCGGGATCCGCGGGCCACCCCTTCGGCCCAGGACCGTGTGGGCGAGCACCAGGCGTTCACCTGGAACCCGTCGGCGCCGGGGGTCAAGGTCGAGGACACGGTCCTGCTGGAACCCTCCGGACTCCGGGTCCTGAGCGTCGACCCCCGCTGGCCGGTGAGGCGTGTCGGGTCCCTCGACCGCCCCCTGCCCCTGCAGCTCTAGACAGGCACACGGAAGAAGACCCTCCCCGCACCGGTTCCCTGAGGGAACGGGCGGGGAGGGTCTTTCTCGTGGATCAGGAGACCGGAACCTGGATCAGGAGACCGGAACCGCCGCAGGGATCAGGACGCCGTCGACCCGGCGGGAGATATTCAGGGGGTTCGCCTCCTGCAGTGCCGGGTGCAGGACGGACTCCGGGGCGTCCTGGTAGGCCATCGGCCGCTGGAAGCGACGCACCGCCGTCGCGCCCACCGAGGTGAAGAGGGACGTGGTGGCCGGCCACGGGCCGCCGTGCTGCTGCGCCCAGTTCACCGCTACCCCGGTGGGCCACCCGTTGAAGAGCACCCGGCCGGCGAGTTCGGAGAGCTGGACCACCAGGGTCGAGACGTCGTCGTCCGGCTGCGCGTGCACGGTCGCGGTCAGGTTCCCCGGTACAACGGCGAGGACGCGGCTGAGCTCGGCCTGGTCCCGGTACTCGATCAGCACCGTGGTGGGCCCGAAGCACTCCTCGAGGATGCTCTCCGGGTTCGAGAGCACAGTGGCCGCCGTGGTGGAGAAGACCACGGGGGCCGCTCCGTCGGAGGGGGCGTCCTGCTCCACCGAACCGCTGATCACGGTGACGTCCTGCTGGGCGGCGAGGTGCTGGAGTCCTTCGGGGTACGCCTCGGCGATCCGTCGGGTGAGCATCGGCGCACTGGTCTTGGACTCCACGGCCGTCTTCAGGTGGTCCTGGAAATCCGTTCCGGCCGGGAGGAAGACCAGCCCGGGCTTGGTGCAGAACTGGCCCGCTCCGAGTGTGAAGGAGGCGGCGAGTCCCTCCGCGAGCTCGGGGGCCCGTGCGGAGATGGCTGCCGCGGTGACCACCACGGGGTTCAGGCTGCCGAGCTCGCCGTAGAACGGGATGGGATCGGGCCGGGAGACGGCGAGGTCGAAGAGCGCGCGGCCGCCCGGGATGGAGCCGGTGAAGCCGACGGCCTTGATGGCGGGATGCCGCACCAGTTCCGTCCCCGCCTCGCGACCGCTGATCAGGGCGAAGATGCCGTGTGGTGCGCCGGCTCCCTCGAGCGCCGCCCCGAGAATCTCTGCGGTGCGCTCGGAGAGGCGGAGGTGTCCGGAGTGTGCCTTCACGATCACGGAGCAACCGACGGCGAGCGCGGACGCCGTGTCACCACCGGCCACCGAGAACGCGAACGGGAAGTTCGAGGCGGAGAAGACGCCCACCGGACCGATGGGCCGCAGGATCCTGCGGAGATCCGGGGTAGGGGGAGTGGCCGAGGTGTTCGCATGGTCGATCACGGCCTCGAGGTAGGCGCCCTCGGTGATCACGCGTGCGAAGAGGCGTAGCTGCCCTGTCGTCCGGGCCACCTCGCCTCGGAGCCGCGTGGCTCCGAGGTGGGTCTCGGCGTCGGCGATCTCCACGAGTTCGTCCACGTGGGCATCGAGCGCGTCGGCGGCCGCGGTGAGCCAGGAGGCGCGCTCGGCGTCGGACGCGGCTGCGGCGGTCGCAGCCGCCTTCGTCGCCGCTGCCGCGAGTTCGTTGAGTTCTGAGGTTGATGTCATGGTGTGTTCCTCTTCCTGATGGAAGCGTGGGCGCCGGTCACCGGCGCCGCGTGGGTGGTCGGTCAGCGGATGAAGGACAGTCCCAGGCCCTCCTGGCCCGTGGAGGAGAGGCTGCCCTCCGAGATGGTGATCGGAGCAGGGGCGGTCAGCGCACCGAGGAGCTCGAAGGAAGCGTCCTCGACGTCCTCCACCCAGGTCGGTTCGGCCAGGGTCAGGGCCAGCTGCCCCGAGAGCTCGGGCAGGAGGTGCGGTGTGACCTTGATGCTGTGCGTACGGGCCAGTTCCACGATCCGCCTGAACGGCGTGATCCCGCCCACCCGCACCACATTGGGCTGGATGATGTCGACGGCCCCCGCGGCGATGAAGTCGCGGAAGCGGTAGATCGTGTGGACGTTCTCGCCGAGGGCGATCGGGACCGATGACTGCTTGCGGAGTTGCACGTAGGCCCAGAGGTCGTCCGCCCGGATCGGCTCCTCGAGCCATTCGAGGTCGAACTCGCCGAGGGCGTCGATGGCACGCAGCGTGGTGGGGAGGTCCCACCGCTGGTTGGCGTCGATCATCAGGCGGCGGTTCGGCCCGAGAACGTCCCGGACCGCGGATACCCGTTCGACGTCCTCCCGGATGTCCGGTGTGCCCACCTTGATCTTCACGGCGGACTTGCCCTCGCCCACCCAGCGCTCCACCTGGGCCACCAGCTCGTCCTGGCTGTAGTGCAGGTTCACTCCTGAACCGTAGACCTGGACGGTCTCGTGGCGCCGGCCGAGCAACCCGGTCAGTGACGTACCCGCTCTCCTGGCCCGGAGGTCCCACAGGGCCAGGTCGACGCCGGCCATGGCGATCGTGGTGAGTCCGCCGCCGCCGGCCTCGTGCAGGTGCTTCCACAGTGCGTCCCAGACGATCTCCGGGTCGTCCTCGATGCCGGGTACGAAGGCGGCGATGTCACGATCCAGCAGTGCCTGGACCGCGGTGGGACCGATCGTGGGCGTCCACGAGAACCCGAACCCGGTTTCGCCGTCGTCGGTCTGAACCTCGGTGGCGATGACGTGGTTCTCCTGGACCTGGGGCCCCCAGGGGCGGGACAGGGGGAGCGTGAGAAGCCGGGTGCGAAGCCCGGTGATACGAGGACTCACGACGAGGAGGCCACCGCGTGGCCCGCTTCGAGGATGCGCTTGAGCTCCACCAGCTGGTCCTCCGCGGGATCGACCAGCGGCGGGCGTACGGATCCGTAGGAGAAGCCCTCGAGTGCCAGGCCGGCCTTGATCAGTGACACCCCGAAACCGGGTGTCTGGTCCCGCAGCCGCACCAGCGGACCGTAGAACGTACTCAGCAGTTCGGCCCTGCGGTCCTCGTCCCCGGCCATGTACGCCCGGTAGTAGGCGTTGGCCACGTCCGGTACCATCGCGAACGCGGCGGAGGAGTAGAGCGGTATCCCGAGCCCGCGGTAGGCGCCCTGGGTCAGTTCGGCGGTCAGCAGTCCGTTGAAGAACAGGAAGTCCTCGCGCTTCGACTCCCGCACTGCGGAGACGATCTCCTGCGCCAGCCCCACGTCTCCCACGCCGTCCTTGAAGCCGATCACCTTCGGGTTCGCCGCCAGATGCTTCATCGCTGCGGCTGAGAACTTGGCGTTCGCGCGGTGGTAGACGATGACGGGCAGGCTGCTCGCGTCCGCGATGGCCTCCACATAGGCGATCAGACCGGCCGTCGGACCGTTGACCAGATACGGGGGCAGGACCAGCAGGGCGTCGGCGCCGGCCTCCTCGGCCGCACGGGCGGCGGCGAGGGCGTGACCGAGCGGTCCGCCGGCACCGGCGACCACGGGGACCGTGCCGGCCACCGCCTCGACGGTGGCGCCGACGACGGCATGTACTTCCTCGATGCTCAGGGCGTGGAACTCGCCCGTCCCGCAGGCGGGGAAGACACCCCCGGGACCGAAGGGCAGGCGTGAGGTCACGTGCTCCTTCAGGGCATCGACGTCCACGGTGTTCGCCGCGGTGAAGGGTGTGACGGGAAAGAAGAGTACGCCGTCGAATTTCATGGGTGTGCCTGGCTTCCTGGGGTGGTGGCCAACTCGGGCTGGCTCGTTCGGTCGGGAGAAGTGCTGGTGTGCGGCTGGAACTCGGTACGCCAGCTGCGCCGCGGTTCCCAGCCGAGCATCCGGCGTGCCTTCTCGATGGAGAAAGCCGGGCTCGTCCCGGTGAGAGGCTCCGCGAGTGCCGCGCTGCCGGGAACGAAGCGGGGTATCAACTCCGAGAGCGGCGAGGTGGCCAGGGCATCCGCGGCTCCGACGAAGAAGGTCTGCGCGTTGGGAATGGAACCCATCCTGCGGATGAGCAGGTCCAGGAAATCGGCCACGTCCCGAGCGTCCACGTAGTTGAACAGCGCGGGCGCGGACAGCGCGGGGTCGGCCAGGCGCTCGCCGACGGTGTGGCCCTGCTGGGTCGGTGCGCCCGCCCATTCCTCGGGGGAGATGACATAGCAGGGGCGGAAGGCCGCGTAACTGAGCTGATCGCCGCTGGTCCGGGCGAACATCTCCATGGTCTGTTCCGCGATGTGCTTGGACAGCGCGTACGCGTTCCAGGGTGCCGGAGGTGTAACCTCGCTCAGCGGGAAGCTGTCCGGCAACCACCCGGAGGGGCATCCGTAACCCAGCACCGTAGGACTGCTCGCGGTGATGATGCGGGGGACGGCGAGGTCGGTCGCCGCCTCCAGGACCGCGAAGGCCATGCGCGTATTGGTGCCGAAGATGATGCGCTCCGCAGCGCTGAACGGTACGGCGATCGCGGCCAGGTGGATGAGTGCGTCCGGCTGGTGGCGGGCGATCACCCTGCGGGCCTCGCCGTCGGCCGTGAGGTCGGCGCTCTCCTGCTGCACGCCCACCGGGAAGATCCCCACTGGTGCTTCGTCCCGATCCACGGACACGACGTCGTACCCCGCGGTGGACAGACCGGACACGACGCTGCGCCCGAGCCGGCCGGCACCACCGGTCACGAGGACCTTCAGGGCGGGCGCACCAGCTGCGCCTGCGACGTCGTACAGCGCTCCGTCCCGGTTCGAGGCGTTCATGCCGAACGCCTCAGGGCGAGGCCCAGTTCCAGTTCGGGAATGATCACCGGGAGGGAGGTCGCGAGCGACACGTTGCCGGCGATACCCACGGCGACTGCGCTGAGGCCGTCGATGTAGCTCGAGGGCCGCCCGAGCGGATCGTCCCCCGGCCCGTTGAAGAGGTCGGAGAGGAGCAGTGCATCGCCACCACCGTGGGCACCCGCACCGTTCTCGATGGGCACGTCGAAGGCGGGCTCCCAGTGCTTCTGGACGATCAGCCGCTCGCCGTTGCGTCGCACGAGGTCGTCCTCCTCGACGGGCGTGGCACTGGGGTCCACCACGTTCTTCTGGTCGGTGCTCGAGGAGACGGCGGCGCGTTCCACGACCTCGAGTTCGGCGCGCCCCTCGGTGCCGTTGACGGACACGCGGTAGCCCTCCCACGGGCTGTGCGCGTTGAGGGAGTAGCTCAGCGTGGGGCCCTGCTCGTAGTCCACCACGAGCGCCAGATTGTCCTCGATGGTGATCCCACCGGCGAACACGTCCTGGTCGCGCTGGTATCCGTCGTGGTGCTCGTTCTCGAGGTAGAGCGCCCGCAACCGCTCGTCGTCCCTCAGGTCCAGCGCGAACGGGTCCTGCTGCGAGGCCTCGTGCGTCCCCCGCTCCGCCCGTGGACCGAGCCCACGATCACGCGCGTTCTCGTCACCGTAGAAGCGCAATCCGCCCGAGGCGTACACGCGCCGCGGGACGTCGTCGATCCACCAGTTGATCAGGTCGAAGTGGTGGGACGCCTTGTGGATCAGCAGGCCGCCGGAGTTCGCCTTGTCGCGGTGCCAGCGGCGGAAGTAGTCCGCTCCGTGCACGGTGTCGAGCATCCAGCTGAAGTCGACCGAGGTGATCTTCCCGAGTGCCCCGCTCTGGATGATCTCCTTGAGCGCGCTGTTGCGTGGTGAGTAGCGGTAGTTGAACGTCACGATCACGCTGCGGCCCGTCTGTTCAACCGCACGGGTGATGCGCCTGCAGCCCTCCGCGTCGATGGTCAGCGGCTTCTCCACCACGACGTCGGCACCGGCTTCCAGCGCCTCGACGATGTACGCCGCGTGCGTGTGGTCGGGCGAGGTCACGATGACCCGCTGGACGGCGTTCTCCTGGATGAAGGCGGTGAGGGAGTCCGGGGCGAACGTCGGCACCGAGCCCTCCGGGTTCCCGCGCAACTCACGGATCAGACCCTGGTAGTACTCGATGCGGCCGGGGTTGGTGTCGCTGAGGCCTACGAGTTCAGCCGTGTCCGCGTGGTCGCCGAGGATGGCCCGGATGTACATCTCCGAGCGGGCGCCGGTTCCGATCAGCGCGAAGCGCGTGGTGGCACCCGGAATCTCTGACGTGCGGGCGGCGGTGGTCTGGATGTTCTCGGTGTCGACGTTGATCACTCGATGTCCCTCTCCGGGGTCGGGTTCGGGATCCTACCTCGGATCCACTCGGCTCGGCAGATGAGAAAACGTTTTCTTACAGCCGTATATGCTTTCTATCAACTCGCCGACAAGTCCGTCAAGGGCAACACCGGACATGCCCCACCGCACCAAAGGAGGATTCGTGGCCAAGAGATCACCGTCCCGACGCATCGGCATCGCAGATGTGGCCAAGCATGCCGGGGTGTCGCACGCCACCGTGTCACGCGTCATGAACGGTAACTTCTCCGTCGACGTCGGCATCGCCGAACGCGTTCGGCAGGCCGCCGGCGAGCTGAAGTACCAGCCCAACTCGGTGGGTCGCAGCCTGGCCCTGGGGAAGACCGACACGATCGGTGTGGTGGTTCCGGACCTCGCCAACCCCACCTTCCAGGCCATGCTCCGGGGTGTCAGCAGGGCGGCTGCGCGGGACGGTTACCGGGTGCTGATCGCGGACTCGTCCGAGGTCTCGAGCGAGGAGGCGATTCTCGCAGCCGAGGCGAGGCGTCGCTGCGACGGCGTGATCCTGTGCGCTCCGCGCATGAGCGATGCCGAGCTGCAGGACATGGCCTCGGCACTGCACCCCATGGTGCTCATCAACCGTTCGACGGCGATCGAGAACACGCCGTGCCTCTCCGCCGATTACGGGCAGGGCATCCAGGACCTCGCCGCCCATCTGGTGGCGCAGGGGCACCGGAAGTTGGTGTTCCTGGCGGGGCCCGAGCGAAGTGCCTCGAACCGTCTTCGGGTGGAAGGGCTCGAGAAGTTCATGGAGGGGAACACCTCGATCGAGCTGCGGACCATCCCGGGCGGTGTGAGTTTCGCGGAGGGGCACGAATCCGCCGACGCCATCCTGGCGACCGGTGCCACCGCGGTCCTCGCCTTCAACGACCTCGTGGCGATGGGTCTCCTGAGCGGGTTGCACGAGCGGGGCGTCGATGTTCCCGGGCAGATCTCCGTGACCGGGTTCGACGACATTCCCTTCGCCCGCTACACCACCCCCACACTGACGACCGCCGCCGTGCCGATCACCGAGCTGGGCGAGATGGCATGGCAGCGCATGAGCGCCGTGCTGGCGGACGACGACGACGCCGTCCGGCTCGCGACCGTTCTCCAGCCCGAGGTGATCGTCCGCGGGAGTACCGGGCCGGCACCGTCGTGAACGCCGTGAGCAGTACCGGCCGGTGATGCTCAGTCCGTGCGGTGGCGCGACTCGATCGAGGTGACGAGCTCGGCGTGATCGCCGTCGGTCAGGCGGTACCAGCGCATGGCGGCGACGGCGAGGAGGAGGACGACGGCGGGCGCCAGTCCCGCTGCGACGCGGATGCCGAGAGTGGCAGTGTCCGACTGCTCGGGAGCACCCGAGACGTACCCGCCCCAGGCGAGCGAGAAGGCCGCGAGAGCGCCGCCGATCGCCATCCCGATCTTCCTCGTGGAGGACAGCAGCGAGTAGTTGATCCCGTCCGTCCGCACGCCCGTCTTCCACTCGCCGTACTCCACGGTGTCCGCCACCAGGGCCCAGACCATGATGCTCACGCCGGCGCCACCCACGAAGCCGAGCATGATCCCGACGAGCGCCAGCCAGGTCAGCTCCGCCGGTGCGGCGAAGACGAGAACACCACCGACGGCGCCGCACACACCGCCCGTGATGTAGACGGTCCACTTGCCCCAGCGCACGACGATCCGCGGAGCACAGGCGGCGAGGGCCAGGGTGACGGTCACCTGGAGAACGGCGACCACGGGGAACAGATCGAGCCGATGCAGCACATCCCGGAGATAGAAGATGCGCGCCGTGTTGGTGACGACGTTGGAGGTCATGAACAGGAGCGAACTGATGCACAGCACCAGAAGCGGGACATTGCCCTTCAGCGCCGCACCCACCTCTCGAAGGGGTAGCTTCCGGACCCGCTGCGGGATCTGCTCACGGGTGGCGAGAGCGGTGACGAGGTACAGCCCGGTGCCGGCGACGGCGAAGCTGACGGTGAGCCACGTGAAGACCGCCTGCATGTCGGACCCGGACTCGAGCTGCGGTGCGACGAACAGGCCGAGCGCGGACGTCGCACCCAGTCCTCCGATGGTCCGCGCACTCGCCAGCCGAGCACGGCTGCGTGGTGCCTGGGTGATCGCACCGGCCAGTGCTCCGTAAGGGACGTTCACGAGGCTGTACGCGAAGGAGTAGGCGCAGTAGGTGACGTAGGCGTAGACCAGTGTGCCGGTGGGCCCCAGTGCGGGCACATGGAACATCGCCGCGCAGAGCACCAGGGGGAGTGGGCCCAGGAAGAGGAAAGGGCGGAACTTCCCCCAGCGCCGGGAATGGTTGCGGTCGGCGAGGCGCCCGGCCACCACGTCGGTCAGGGCATTGAAGAGGCCCACCAGCAGGAGTACGGTACCCGCGGCAGCCGGCGGTATACCGGCGACGTCCGTGTAGTACAGCAGGAGGAACATCCCCACCGTGCTGAACGTCATGCTGTTCGCGACGTCACCGGCACCGTAGCTGATGATGCTGACAGGGCCGGGCGTCGTTGGCGTCCTGCTGGTCACGTGGTGGTCCCTTCTTCTGGTGCGGGTCCGGCCCATCCATGGAATGAAGGAACATATTAGCTGAGAAAACGTTTTCTCTGACCCTAGGCCTGAGGGCAGAACGGGTCAAGGGCGGTTCTACCCTGCATTCCGGGCAGGAAAATCGGCACGGAGAGGCCGGGTGATGTAACGATTGGCTCACGTTGACCGGACTCCTCCGCTGCTTCGCCCGGTGACAACAGTGCCGGAATGATGCGGATGCGTCCGCCGAAGGGGTTGCACCCAACCGCTGCAACCCTTGCTGTCGAAGGTCGGGACCGTCCTTCCACGTCTTCGACGCACAGGCCCTCTGTACCCTTGGGGGTGGTTCCAGCGCGATACCCGAAGGGCGTCGCGTGCATTCGCGGGGCCACAACCAATCCATGAAGGAGCACGTCAGTGAGCACCAAACCCAACGAAGCGGCCTCGAGCAGGCCACCGAAGGGAGCAGCAGGCGAGCCGGACACGAGCACGGGACAAAGGGGGCGATTGGCGCTGCCGGTCTTCATCCCGGCAGCCGGGATCATCGCACTCTTCGTCACGTTCGCCCTCGTTTCCCCCGAATCCGCAGCAGCCCTGTTCAGTGGTCTGCAGGAGAACGTGATAGGCAGCTTCGGTTGGTACTACGTCGCCCTCGTCGCATTCTTCGTCGTCTTCTCCCTCTGGATGGGCTTCAGCCGCTACGGGGACTTCCGCCTCGGTAAGGACGACGACAAGCCCGAATTCTCGACCCTGTCCTGGTTCGCCCTCCTGTTCGCGGCGGGCATGGGTATCGGCCTCGTCTTCTGGGGCGTGGCCGAGCCGCTCAACCACTTCGCCAGCCCCCGCCCCGGCGTCACGGGTTCGGACATCCAGCTCGGGCAGCAGGCCATCACGCAGACCTTCCTCCACTGGGGACTGCACGCATGGAGCATCTACGTGGTGGTCGGACTCTCCATCGCCTACGCGGTCCACCGCCGAGGCCGCCCCATCTCCATTCGCTGGACCCTCGAGCCCCTGCTCGGGGACCGCGTCAAGGGTGCCTGGGGGCATGCGATCGACGTCGTCGCGCTGGTGGGTACGCTGTTCGGTGTCGCCACCTCGCTCGGGCTCGGCGTCCTCCAGATGTCCGCGGGTCTCGAGGAGGCCAACATCGCGCAGGCCACCGAGCTCACCCAGATAGGGCTGATCCTCTGCATCACCGCGCTGACCATCCTCTCCCTCCTCTCGGGGGTGGGCAAGGGAATGAAGTGGCTCTCGAACGTCAACCTGATCCTCGCGGGTGCACTCCTGCTGGTCGTACTCTTCGCGGGTCCCACCCTGTTCCTGCTGCGCGAGTTCGTGCAGTCCATCGGTCACTACCTCCAGAACGTGGTGGGCCTGACCTTCAACACCCTGGCGTTCTCCGGTGCCGAGGGCGAGGCCTGGCAGGCAGCATGGACCACGTTCTACTGGGGCTGGTGGATGTCCTGGGCGCCCTTCGTCGGTATCTTCATCGCACGGGTCTCGAAGGGACGCACCGTGCGCGAGTTCGTCGCGGGCGTCCTGCTCGTGCCCACGACGCTCGGGTTCCTCTGGTTCTCCGTTCTCGGCGGATCTGCCATCTACCGCGAGATCTTCGGACAGGGAGGCCTGATCGCCGACGACGGTTCGGTGGACACCGAGAATGCGCTGTTCGGTCTGCTGAGTGATCTTCCGGGTGGTCCTGCCTTGCTCATCGGTGCCATCCTGCTCATCGCCATCTTCTTCATCACCTCGGCGGATTCGGGCGCGCTGGTCATGAGCATGATCTCGACCGGCGGTGATTCCAACCCGCAGAACTGGATCCGTGTGTTCTGGGCGATGCTCGCAGCGCTCGTGGCCATCGCCCTCCTGCTCGTGGGCGATGACGGGCTCGCCTCGATCCAGACGGCCGCCATTCTCACCGCCCTGCCGTTCAGCTTCGTGATCCTCCTCATGTGTGTGGCCACGGCGCGCGGCTTTCACCACGAGCACCAGGTGTGGCAGGCTGCCCAGCGCAAGCTCGCTGCCACGGCGATGGCCGATCGCGTCAGCGATCAGGTGAACGAGTCGATGTCCGGGCGGGTCGAACGCCAGGTGCAGGAGCACCTCGCTGACTTCTCGACCAACACCGCGGGCATCGAGGTCGGAGAGGTCCAGAAGGGCATTCAGGATGGGGCCCGCACCGAGCCCACCAAACGCCCCCGACGCCGGTAGGGATGCATCCGTCGGCGACGGCGGGGCTGGGTCCTGGCATCCCTCCACACGCACGACGGCGGTCCTCCGAACGGGGGCCGCCGTCGTGCTCTGCCCGGGAGTCCCGGTCGGCAGCTAGCATTAGGTCTGTTTTTCCGGAGCGACTAGACTGGTGATAGGGCGCGCACTGCAGCCGCCACCACTTTCCCGCAGTAGATACTGAATTGAGTACTCACGCATGTCTGAAACCACAGGCAACACCGCTGTCCGCAGCGATCTCCGCAACGTAGCCATCGTGGCTCACGTTGACCACGGAAAAACCACCCTGGTCGATGCCATGCTGAAGCAGACCAACTCTTTCGCGGCGCACGGCGACGTGGCCGATCGTGTCATGGATTCCGGTGACCTCGAGCGCGAGAAGGGCATCACCATCCTCGCCAAGAACACCACCGTGTTCTACGACGGACCCTCCGCCAAGGGTGAGACCATCACCATCAACGTGATCGACACCCCGG
Organism: Arthrobacter sp.; assembly: GCA_030146405.1. Lineage (GTDB taxonomy): Bacteria > Actinomycetota > Actinomycetes > Actinomycetales > Micrococcaceae > Arthrobacter_D. Next base: position 16,329 of record JASLBS010000144.1, on the reverse strand, counting down.
GCCACGCCGACTTCGGTGGCGAGGTGGAGCGAGGCCTGTCCATGGTGGACGGCGTCGTGCTCCTCGTCGACGCGTCCGAGGGCCCGCTGCCCCAGACGCGCTTCGTGCTCCGCAAGGCCCTCGCGGCCAAGCTCCCCGTCATCCTCCTGGTCAACAAGACCGACCGCCCCGACTCCCGCATCGAGGAGGTCGTCAGCGAGTCGATGGACCTGCTCCTCGGACTCGCGTCCGACCTCGCCGACGAGGTCCCCGACCTCGACCTGGACTCGATCCTGAACGTGCCCGTGGTGTACGCCGCAGCCCGCGCCGGTGCCGCATCGATCGAGCAGCCCGCCGACGGAACCGTCCCCACGAACGACAACCTGGAGCCCCTGTTCCAGACGATCATCGAGCACATCCCGGCGCCCCGGTACAACCCGGACGGCGTCCTGCAGGCCCACGTGACCAACCTCGACGCCTCACCGTTCCTCGGGCGCCTGGCACTGCTCCGCATCTTCAACGGCACGCTGCGCAAGGGCCAGACCGTCGCCTGGGCCCGCCAGAACGGCGAGCTGAAGTCCGTCAAGATCACCGAGCTGCTCGCCACCAAGGCACTGGACCGCGTGCCCACCGAGTCCGCCGGCCCCGGTGAGATCGTCGCCGTCGCAGGCATCGAGGGCATCACCATCGGCGAGACGCTCACGGACGTGGACAATCCGCAGCCCCTGCCGTTGATCACCGTCGACGACCCTGCGATCTCCGTGACCATCGGAATCAACACCTCGCCGCTGGCCGGCAAGGTCAAGGGTGCGAAGGTCACCGCCCGCCAGGTCAAGGACCGCCTCGACAAGGAGCTCATCGGCAACGTCTCGCTCCGCGTCCTGCCCACCGCCCGTCCGGATGCGTGGGAGGTCCAGGGTCGTGGCGAGCTCGCCCTGGCCATCCTCGTCGAGCAGATGCGGCGTGAAGGCTTCGAGCTCACGGTCGGCAAGCCACAGGTCGTCACCAGGACCGTCGACGGCAAGCTCCACGAGCCCATGGAGCACATGACCATCGACGTACCCGAGGAATACCTCGGCGGTGTCACGCAGCTCATGGCCGCACGCAAGGGCCGCATGACCAACATGGCGAACCACGGGACGGGCTGGGTCCGGATGGAGTTCACCGTCCCCGCACGTGGCCTGATCGGGTTCCGCACCCGCTTCCTCACGGACACGCGCGGCGCCGGTATCGCTGCATCGATCTCCGAGGGCTACGAGCCGTGGGCCGGCGATATCGAGTACCGCACCAACGGCTCGATGATCTCGGACCGAGCGGGCGTCGTCACCCCGTTCGCCATGATCAACCTCCAGGAGCGTGGCTCGTTCTTCGTCCAGCCCACCTCCGAGGTGTACGAGGGCATGATCATCGGCGAGAACTCGCGCGCCGACGACATGGAGGTCAACATCACGAAGGAGAAGAAGCTCACCAACATGCGTGCCGCTTCCTCCGACACGTTCGAGAACCTCACGCCTCCGCGCAACCTCACCCTCGAGGAGTCCCTCGAGTTCGCCCGCGAGGACGAGTGCGTCGAGGTCACGCCCGAGTCGATCCGCATCCGTAAGGTCATCCTCGACGCCAATGAGCGCATGCGCGCCTCACGCTCGCGGGCCCGTGCCTAGCGCGCCAGTGGCACAGTGACCTCCGACGACGCCGGTACCTCCCCAGCAGGGGAGGGCCGGCGTTCGGCGTCCCCGGAGCCGGCTCGACCGGGATCGACGACGACGCGCGCTGCAGGTGTGCAGAACAGCGTCGGGCCGCCGGTCGGTGCCGGGCCCACCGCCGGCGGCCGGGGCGTCCCCGGAGGGCGGTCGGACGCCGGGCCGGGTCGATGGTCCGCTCTCCTGGGCGCGACCGCGGGCGGTCTTATGGCCGGGGTCTTCGGCACGCTCCTCCATGCACACATCGTGGAGGTGGGCGACACCGGGGTGCCGCTGGGGGCATTCGGAGCACTGGTCCTCGCCTTCAGCGTCTTCCTGCTGTGCGGCCTCTGGGCCCGGAACATCATGGCGACGGCGGTGGCGGGTGCCGCGGCCTACGTGGTGGTGGCCGTGCTCTCCACGTCGCGCCAGGCACTGATCCTCACCGGCTCCTCCGACGTGGCCCCCGCGGTCTCTCTCGCGGGTAATCTGTGGCTCTTCGGCGTCGTGCTGATGACACTCGCCGCAGTGGTGGCGACCGCCGTCGTGCTGAGCAGATCCACCCGCCGCTAGGGCTCGTCGGGCGTGAAGTCCCCGGAGGGGAACGGTCAGTCGGCGGTGCGGTCGAGGTGGTGGGCCAGCAGGATCGAGGTGGCGGTGCCGTCCTCGTCCGGGCCGCGCTGCGCGTAGTCCTCGAGGACCTCACGGATCCTTCCCATCATCTCCGCGCGATGCTCGTCGTTGAGTCTGACGCCGAGGCGCCAGACATCGATCTCCTCGGGCTGCAGGCCCTCGATCTCCTGGAGGAAGGTCTCCACCAGGACCGGTGCTGAATGGGGGATGCGGCTGTTCCAGGACAGGCCCGTGGCACGGTACGGGATCTCCTTGGCGCCGCGGTTACCGGTGCGGGGCTGCTCGGCCGCGAGGAAGCCCGTGGTCAGGAGGGTCCTCACGTGATGGAGCGCCGTCGCCGGATTCAGTTCGAGCGTCTCGGCGATCTCCTTGTTGGTCCGCGGCTTGTGCAGGCAGAGCCTGAGGATGCGGAGCCGGATGGGGGAACTGAGCGCGCGCCCACGAGCCTGGAGGGCCTCGTCATTGTCCATCCGCCCAGTGTACGGGAGAACAGCCGTTCGATTGACAGGTCCCAATCACTATCACTGCCGTCGGGTCGCGTCGTTCCGGCAGGGTGTAACGATCGGCGCACAGGCATTGCTGCCGGGCAGTGCGAGTGCTTCGCTGGGTGGGTAGGAGCAGCCGGACAGTCGAAGGGGCGTCATGATCGCTGGACAAGTGCGGAGAGGGACACTGCGCTGGGGAATCATCCTGGGCGTCCTGGCGATCTCTCTGCCCCTGCTCACCCGCTCGATCCTCGCCAACGTCGGCACCGAGACGATCGACGGAGCCGCACCCGGCTCCGTGGCCCTGACACTTCTGCTCATCCTTCTGCCCACGGTGTTCACCCTGTTCTCCGCGGCACTCGTCGGAGCGTCGCTGGTGATGCGGCACGGGGAACTGCTCGCCCGGGCGGACAGGACGTCCGCGGGGCGGGCGGCCGGCGAGTGAGCGCGTCCAGGACCACGTCCGACGTCACAGGGGTCTGCGGGGAGCACGGCGCGGTGGGGCCGGTGGTACCTGCTTCGCCGCCGTGACGTCAGCCAACAGCACGACGTCGTCGCCCCTGCGCGTGCGTACCGTGCAACTCGTGTCGTCGAGGGCGATGAGTTCCCCGAGCGAGTCGGTGAAACCCGCGTCCAGGCGGCGCCGTACCACCACCCGTGAGCGCAGGGGGAGCGATCTGAGGAGCTCGGCGGGGGTCGGCACCCATCAAGGGTAGGCATCTTCGGGGCGCAGTGTCGCGGCGTGCATCCCCGACGCAACCGTCCTGCTGTTCCGGAGGGTTGCGTTAAGCTGGAATCCGTACCGAAGGTGCGGCAGCCACCCCCAGTCACCAGGAAAGGCGTGGGAAGTGACCTACGTAATCGCGCAGCCATGCGTGGATGTCAAGGACAAGGCCTGTATCGAGGAGTGCCCTGTCGACTGCATCTATGAGGGCGAGCGGTCGCTCTACATCCACCCCGACGAGTGTGTGGACTGCGGAGCGTGCGAACCCGTGTGCCCGGTGGAGGCCATCTACTACGAGGACGACACCCCCGAGCAGTGGGCCGAGTACTACAAGGCCAACGTCGAGTTCTTCGACGTCCCGGCACCCGCCGGAGCAGCCCTCGGCTCGCCCGGTGGAGCAGCGAAGGTCGGCAACACCGGCTTCGACCACCCGATCATCGCGGTGCTGCCGCCCCAGAACCAGCCTGCCTAGGTGACCCGCGGCGAGCCGGCGTCCTTCGGCCTGCACCTGCCCGATTACCCCTGGGACGCCATGGCGCCCTATCGGGAGATCGCTGTCCGGCACGCGGACGGCGTGGTGGACCTCTCGATCGGCACCCCCGTGGACGCCACACCGGATCTGATCCAGCAGGCCCTCGCAGCAGCCGCCGATGCCCACGGCTACCCGACCACCCACGGCACGTCCCGGCTCCGTGAGGCGATCAGCGACTGGTTCGTCCGGCGCAGGGGAGTGCCGGGGATCGATCCCGAGGACATCCTCCCCACCGTCGGCTCCAAGGAGCTCGTCGCCTGGTTGCCCCTGCTGCTGGGCCTGGGGAAGGACGACGTGGTGGTCCGCCCACGCGTGGCCTACCCCACGTACGACGTCGGTGCACTCCTTGCCGGTGCCACTCCGGTGGCCGCGGACTCACTGGACGAGCTCTCCGACGACCTCCGTGCGCGGGTCCGCCTCGTCTGGATCAACTCACCCGGCAATCCGACGGGTGAGGTGCTCGACGTCGACGCACTCAGGACGATGGTCGACGCGGCGCGGTCCCTCGGGGCCGTGGTGGCCTCGGACGAGTGCTACGGGGAACTGGGCTGGGGTCCGTGGGACCCGGCCGAGGGCGGCGAGCCGGTGCCGAGCGTGCTCGACCCGCGCGTGAGCGGCGGTTCGCACGAGTTGCTGCTCGCCGTCTACTCGCTGAGCAAGCAGTCCAATCTCGCCGGGTACCGTGCTGCCTTCACGGCCGGGGACCCCGCGATCATCGCCAACCTGGTCAGATCCCGCAAGCATGCGGGGATGATCGTCCCGTATCCGGTGCAGGAGGCCATGCGCGTGGCACTCGGCGACGACGCCCACGTCGCCGAGCAGAAGGACCGGTACCGGCGTCGACGCGCCGTGCTCGTCCCGGCACTGCGGGCCGCGGGCTTCACGATCTCTGGCTCGGCCGCAGGACTGTATCTGTGGGCCTCCAACGGGCGGTCCACGTGGGACACCATCGCGGAACTCGCGGAGCTGGGGATCCTCGCTGGCCCCGGCACCTTCTACGGGGACGCGGGAGACGGCTTCATCCGCATGGCGCTGACCGGCAGCGACGAACGGATCGATGCCGCCGCACGGCGCCTCACGGCTACCGAGCACTGATTGCTCCCCGTTGCTGTTCCACAACGAAGGTTTGCAGGATTAGTGATCGGGCCCGTCCGACGGTAGCGTTTCAGCTGAATGTGCCAGTGCCGGGACCATCGTGCTCCTCGTGTACGGCGATGATTGTGGCGACGACCTCGCTCCAGCTCCTGAAGGAGAATCGATGACCGAGCAGAATGCTGCTTCCCTGCACTACGACGGTGGGGAGCTCAGCTTGCCGCTGGTACCTGCCGTCGAAGGCAACAACGGCTATGACGTGTCGAAACTGCTGAAGCAGACCGGCCAGGTCACCTTCGACCCCGGCTTCATGAACACGGCGGCCACCACGTCGGCGATCACGTACATCGACGGTGACGCCGGGATCCTGCGCTATCGCGGGTACCCGATCGAGGACCTCGCGAAGAACTCGAGCTTCCTCGAAGTGTCCTACCTGCTCATCTACGGCAACCTCCCCACCCCCGAGGAGCTGGGCCGGTTCGACGGGCGGATCCGCCGCCACACACTCCTCCACGAGGAGCTCAAGGGATTCTTCGGCGGCTTCCCCCGGGACGCCCACCCCATGCCGGTGCTCTCCTCGGCCGTCTCGGCGCTGTCCACGTTCTACCAGGACTCGCTGGACCCGTTCGACGACGAGCAGGTGGAGCTCTCCACCTTCCGGCTGATGGCCAAGCTCCCCGTGATCGCGGCCTACGCGCACAAGAAGTCCATCGGCCAGCCGATGCTGTACCCGGACAACTCCATGAACCTCGTGGAGAACTTCCTCAGGCTCTCCTTCGGCCTGCCCGCGGAGCCCTACGACCTCGACCCGATGATGGTCAAGGCCCTGGATCTGCTGCTCATCCTGCACGCCGACCACGAGCAGAACTGCTCGACGTCGACCGTGCGCCTCGTCGGCAGCTCCAACGCCAACATGTTCGCCTCCGTCTCCGCCGGTATCAACGCACTCTTCGGCCCGCTGCACGGCGGCGCGAACGAGGCAGTGCTCAACATGCTGCGGGACATCAAGGCCAAGGGCATGCAGCCCGAGGACTTCATGGAGAAGGTCAAGAACAAGGAGGACGGTGTGAAGCTCATGGGCTTCGGGCACCGCGTCTACAAGAACTACGATCCTCGCGCGAAGATCGTCAAGGCCACGGCGCACGACATCCTCACCAAGCTCGGCGGGAACGACGAACTGCTCGACATCGCCATGCGGCTCGAGGAGAAGGCGCTTGCCGATGACTACTTCATCGAGCGGAAGCTGTACCCGAACGTGGACTTCTACACGGGCCTCATCTACAAGGCCATGGGCTTCCCCGAGAAGATGTTCACCGTGCTCTTCGCGATCGGTCGCCTGCCCGGCTGGATCGCCCAGTGGCGCGAGATGATGCAGGATCCGCAGACCAAGATCGGCCGACCCCGCCAGCTGTACACGGGCGAGGGCGAGCGGCGGTACCCGGCCAGCTGACGCCGGTCCTGGCACGGCAGTTCCCGACGACGGCGGCCGCCCTCCCTCAGGAGGGTGGCCGCCGTCGTTCTGGGTTCCGGTGCCGGATTTGGTGGGGGAGCCGGTCCGAGACCCGGACTAGCTGCCCTGCTGCGTCGTGGCGTAGCCCTGCGGGTTGTTCTTCTGCCAGCGCCAGTGGTCCTCGCACATGTCCGGGAGCGTGCGGGTCGCCGACCAGCCGAGGTCGGCGAGGGCGGAGGACGGATCCGCGTAGCTGACGGCGGCGTCCCCGGGCCGTCGCGGCGCGAACTCGTAGGGGATCTCGTGCCCCGCGGCGGTGGAGAACGCCGCGAGCACCTCGAGCACCGAGGAACCGTTACCGGTCCCGAGATTCCAGGTGTGCACGCCGCCGTGGGCCACGAGGTAGTCGAGTGCGGCGAGGTGCCCGGCCGCGAGATCCACCACGTGGATGTAGTCGCGGACACCGGTCCCGTCAGGGGTGGGGTAGTCGTTGCCGAACACGAGGACCTTCTCCCGCCGTCCCACGGCCACCTGGGCCACGAAGGGGAGGAGGTTGTTCGGTACACCGGTGGGATCCTCGCCGATGGTGCCCGAGGAATGCGCGCCCACCGGGTTGAAGTAGCGCAGCAGGGCGATGTTCCACCGGGGATCTGCTGCACCGAGATCCGAGAGGATGTCCTCGATCTGCTCCTTGGTGCGGCCATAGGGGTTCACGGCGTCGAGCGGGAGCTTCTCCGTGAGGGGTACCTCCTCCGATGCGCCGTAGACCGTGGCGGAGGAACTGAAGACGAGGGTGCGGACCCCGGCGTCGTCCATCACGCGCAGCAGGTTCAGGGTGCCGCCGACGTTGTTGGTGTAGTAGTAGAGGGGTTTCGCCACGGACTCGCCTACCGCCTTGAGACCCGCGAAATGGATCACGGCGTCCACCTGCTCCTCGGCGAAGATGGCGCGCAGTCGCTCCTCGTCGAGGAGATCGGCCCGGTGGAAGGTGGCGGCCCGGCCGGCGAGTTCCGCCACGCGGTGGAGCGAGGTCTCGGTGGAGTTGAGCAGGTTGTCGACCACCACCACGTCATGGCCGTGCTCGAGCAGGGTCAGAACGGTGTGCGAGCCGATGTATCCGCTGCCACCGGTAACGAGGATCTTCATGCGTTCCATCCTAGGTCGACGTGGCGTGGGGGCTCCCGCACGTGCCCGGCCTGTCCCCGAAGGACGGCGACCGGCCCGTCACGTTGCCGGTCAGGGGGTGGTCCCTGCGACGCCGATCCTGAGCTCACCCGCCGTCGTCGGTGCCCAGCCCCCGGTGCCCCGCACCCACTCGAGGTCGGAGTACGCCACCGAGGTGATCCGGAGACCGGAGGCGTTGGCCACTGCCCAGTGGGCGACGGCCCAGCCGGTCTCACCCGTGGCGTCCAGGGTCAGGGTGCTGCCGTTCACGGAGCCGCCGAGGGGCCCGAAGACCTCCTCGGCCGCGCCCTGCACCTCCAGGGGGCTCCCCGCGTCCGTCGCTGCGCGCAGGACGCAGTCGAGCGCTGCGGGGGACTGGCCGGTCAGGGCGGAGGCGAACGCGCGCCCTTCCGGCTCCCGCTCGGCGTAGGCCTCGGGGAACGCCGAGCGCTGGACGGTCTGTGCCGCCTCGGTGATCGGCAGCGTCTCGTACCCGGGCACCTGGACGAGCGCATCGTAGAAAGCACCCGCGGCGTAGGTCGGCGTCATGACCTGCTCCTCGGTACCCCAGCCCTGCGAGGGCCGCTGCTGGAACAGTCCGCGCGAGTCCGGCCCGGCGTCGTCCCCGTGGTCGAGGTTCCGCAGGCTCGATTCCTGGATCGCGGTGGCGATCGCGATCGACGCCGCTCGGGGCGGCAGCCCCCGGTCCACGGCGATCGCCGCGATCAGGGCTGCGTTGCCGGCCTGCGGTGGACTCAGCTCGAAGGTCCCCGCGGACACGGTGGCACTGCAGTGTTCCCGGACCAGGATCTCGCGTTCGTCCAGTTCGGACAGCGCCGCGTACGCACCGCCGACGACGACGGCGACCGTCAGGGCGAGGGCGGCACCCGTCGCCCTGCGCCGCCGACGCCGGACGGCCGCAGAGGATGCGCTCGCGGGCACGTGCTAGTTGGCGTGGAGCGCCGGGTTGAGGGCGATTCCCTCACCCGTGCGGGGACGTGCCTCGACCGTCCCGGTGGTGGAATTACGGCGGAACAGGATGCCCGGTTCCCCCGAGAGGTCCTGGGCCTTGACGACCGAACCGTCCTGCAGCGTGACCTTCGTGCCCGCCGTGAGGTACAGACCCGCCTCGACCACGCAGTCGTCCCCGATCGAGATCCCGACACCCGACTCGGCACCCAGGAGGCAGCGCTCGCCGATCGTGATGCGTTCCTTGCCCCCACCCGAGAGCGTGCCCATGATGGACGCACCACCGCCGATGTCCGAGCCGTCCCCGACCACCACACCTGCGGAGATCCGGCCCTCCACCATCGAGTGGCCGAGTGTCCCGGCGTTGAAGTTCACGAAGCCCTCGTGCATCACGGTGGTGCCGTCCGCGAGGTGCGCGCCGAGCCGGACGCGGTCGGCGTCCGCGATCCGCACGCCCGCCGGCACCACGTAGTCCACCATGCGGGGGAACTTGTCCACCCCGTACACGGCCACGGGACCACGGGCACGCAGGGCAGCGCGGACGGTTTCGAAGTCCTCCACGGCGGCGGGGCCGTGGCTCGTCCAGACCACGTTGGCGAGAAGCCCGAAGACGCCGTCGAGATTGATGGAGTTGGGTTCCACGAGGCGATGCGAGAGCAGGTGCAGGCGCAGGTACGCGTCCTCCGCGCCGGCTGGAGCGGTGTCCAGGTCCACCTCGACGTCGACCACGCGCTGCGTCACCTTCCGGGCATCGTCCCTGCCCGAGCGGGCGAGCCCGTAGAGGGTGTCGCGGAGCCCCTGCTCGTTCGCGGAGGGCGCGCCGAGCCAGGGAGCGGGGAACCAGGTGTCCAGCACAGCGCCGTCCGAGGCCACCGTCGCGAGTCCGAGTCCGCCTGCCGTACGGCGGTCGGCAGCGGGCAGGACAGCGGTGGGGGTGGGAGCAGTCATGGGCAGCAGTCTACCGAGCTATAGGGTTGCAGCATGATTCGACCACCTTCCCCGGACCTCGATCTCACCTCCGACGTGGCGCAGCTGACAGCCCGACTGATCGACCTCGACAGTGTCTCCGGCAACGAGGCGGCCATCGCCGACGCCGTCGAGGACGCGCTGCGTAGGCTTCCCCACCTCGAGGTGATCCGGGACGGTGACACCGTGCTGGCCCGCACCGGGTTGGGTCGTGCCGAGCGGGTCATCCTCGCCGGTCACCTCGACACCGTCCCGCTTCCCACCAGCGCGGGTGCCCGGGGCACCGTGCCGTCCTCGTGGGAGGGGGACGTCCTCTTCGGCAGGGGCGCCACGGATATGAAGGGCGGCGTTGCGGTCCAGCTGGCCCTCGCGGCGACGCTCACGGACCCGACCCGGGACATCACCTACGTCTTCTACGATCACGAGGAGGTCGAGGCCTCGCTGAGCGGTCTCGGCAGGGTCGCGGCGTCCTACCCCGAGTGGCTCGTCGCGGACTTCGCCGTCCTGCTGGAACCCACGGACGGCACGGTGGAGGGCGGCTGCAACGGGACGGCGCGCTTCGAGGTGACGGTCACGGGCAGGGCAGCGCACTCGGCGCGCGCGTGGAGGGGTCAGAACGCCATCCACGACGCCGCCGAGATCCTGGTGCGGCTGCGGGACCACGAGCCCGCCACCATCCACGTGGACGGCCTGGACTACCGGGAGAGCCTGAACGCGGTGCGGATCTCCGGTGGCACGGCGGGCAACGTGATCCCGGACAGCACGGTGATCGAGGTGAACTACCGCTTCGCGCCGGACAAGACCCCTGCGCAGGCGGAGGAGTACGTGCGGGCGCTCCTCGACGGCTTCGTGGTGGAGCGCACCGATGCCGCGGCCGGAGCCCGGCCCGGTCTGCAGCACCCCGCGGCCGCCGACTTCGTGGCGGCGGTGGGCGCAGCACCCAAGCCCAAGTACGGCTGGACCGACGTCGCACGGTTCAGTGCCCTCGGCATCCCCGCGGTGAACTTCGGGCCCGGGGATGCGCTCCTCGCGCACACCGATGACGAGCACGTGCACGCCGACGCCGTACGGGCCTGCCTGCGGGCGCTCACCGACTGGCTGTCCTGACGGATCCGGTCAGGGCCGGACGAGCACCGGACAGCACCGGACGAACGAAGGGCCCGGCGCCGAACTGCGCGCCGGGCCCTTCGTTCGTCTGAGAACGGTGGATCAGGAGGCTGCGGGATCCATCGTCATGGTTCCGCGGGCGGCGGGTCTGCGGCCCTTGATGCGGAAGCTCAGGAGGCGGGAGAGCCTCGTGGCCAGCGAGGACAGCGCGAAGTTGATCGCGATGAAGATGGCCGCGGCCACGAGCAGCGACGGGATCACGTTGCCCTCACCCACGCCGAGCCGCCGCGTGTACTGCAGCAGTTCGGGGTAGGTGATGATGAACCCCAGCGCCGAGTCCTTGAGGATCACGACGAACTGGCTGACGAGGGCCGGCAGCATCGCGAGCAGGGCCTGGGGTACCTCGATGTTCCGCAGTGACTGGGTGCGCGTGAGACCGATCGCCATCCCCGCCTCGCGCTGGCCCCTGGGCAGCCCGTGGACACCGGAGCGCACCAGTTCGGCGATCACCGAGCCGTTGTAGAGCGTCAGCGCGAGGACCACGGCGATGAACGGGGCGTCCTGTGGCTGCACCACACCGGACCTGCCGAGTGCCAGCCAGAAGAAGATCATCATCAGCAGTACGGGCACGGCACGGAAGAACTCCACCACGGTGCCGGCGATCCAGCGGATCGGCGCGGCGTGGGAGAGCCTGCCGACTCCGAAGACCAGACCGAAGAGGACGGCGGTGACGATCGAGACACCCGCGGCCTTCAGGGTGTTCAGCAGCCCGGGAAGGACGAAGTACTGCCAGGTCCGCCCTTCGAGGAAGGGTGCCCACATACTGCCTGCGAGCTGGCCACGATCGGCCAGGGCGGAGATCACCCAGGCGAGGAGTGCGAGGGCGATCAGCACGCCCACGATGTTCCCGATCAGGATGATGCGGCGGGCGCGAGGACCCGGGGCGTCGAACAGGACCTGCTGCGCGCTCATCGGGTCACCGCCAGTTTCCGTGAGGCCCAGGTGGTCAGGAGTCCGATGGGGATCACGAGGATCACGAAGCCCAGGGCGAAGGTGAAGAAGATCGGGATGACGAGGTCCGAGCGGAACTCGATCATGGTCTTCATGAGGCTGGAGGACTCGGTGGCCACGGAACCGGCAGCTGCGACGGTCGAGTTCTTGATGAGGGCGATCAGCACGTTGCCGAGCGGTGCGACGGCACCCCGGAAGGCCTGTGGCAGGATGACGAGCCGTGCGGCGGGGAGGAAGCTCAGGCCGATCGCGCGGGCTGCCTCGGCCTGGCCGAGCGGCACCGTGTTCACGCCGCTCCGGATCGCCTCGCAGACGAAGGCCGCGTGGTAGAGCGCGAGTCCCAGGATGGCGATGCGGAAGAGGCTTGAGCCGAGATCTCCCGCGAGGTTGATCTGCATGACGGAGAACAGGCCGAGGAACCCGAAGGCCAGGATGACGGTCAGGGGCGTGTTGCGGAAGATGTTGACGTACGCCGCCCCGAACCACTGCAGGCTCTGCACGGGTGAGATCCGGAACAGCGCCAGGACGGTGCCGAGGCCCAGGGCCCAGATGGCCGCCCAGAAGGACAGCTTGATGTTGACCCAGAACGCCGCGGGTACGTCATAGGTCTCGAACAGCGTCAGGTAGTTCTCCACGATTCACCTCTTTCCTGGTGGGAACACGGCATTGGTGGGGCGGTCCGGATCGACCACCCCACCAATGGCAACGATGCTAGGAGGCGCAGGGCGCCGGAGTGGGCGGGTTGAGGTCCGCGTCGGGGGTGTAGTCGGCACCCTCGGTGTTGCGGGCGATGGCCTCGTCCCAGTCACCGTCGTCGATCATCTTCGTGATGGCCGCGTTGATGTCCTCGCAGCGGTCGCTGCCCTTGGGCAGGCCCACGCCGTAGTTCTCCTCGGAGAACGTGTTGCCCACCACCTTGTAGTTGCCGGCGTTGACCGGCTGTGCGGCGAGCCCGGCGAGGATGATGTCGTCCGTGGTGACGGCATCGATCTGACCGCCGCCCATCGCCGTGACGCACTCGGCGTAGCCCGGCTGCTCGACGAGCTCGACCCCGGGGTACTGGTCCTTGATCTTCTGCGCCGAGGTGGAGCCGGTGACCGAGCAGAGGTTGCGCCCCTCGAGGTCCTCGGGTCCGGTGATGTCGCTGTCCGAGGCGACGAGGAGGTCCTGGCCGGCCACGAAGTACGGGCCGGCGAAGTCCACGGTCTCCTTGCGGGTGTCGGTGATGGAGTAGGTCGCGAAGATCATGTCCACCTGGTTGTTCTGGAGCATGTTCTCGCGGTTGGCCGACGGGGCCTCCACGAAGTCGATGTTGTCCTCGTCGACGCCGAGCTCGGCGGCGACGTACTTCGCCACGTCCACGTCGAAGCCGGAGTACGAGCCGCCCTCGTCGTAGCCGAGACCGGGCTGGTCGAACTTGATGCCGATGCGGAGGGACTCGCCTCCGGCGTCGCCACCTTCCGACTCGGCGCTGTCGCCGCCGCCGCCACAGGCGGAGAGTGTCAGGGCGGCCACGGCAGCCATGGCTGCTGCTGCGTAACGGGTCTTCTGCATTGCTTCTCCTTGCGTTGGGGCCTCACCGAGGCCTCGTAGGGTACTGGGACGAGCAGGATCAGTGGGAGAGGATCTTGCCGAGGAAGTCCTTGGCGCGCTCACTCTGCGGATTGGTGAAAAACTCCTCGGGCTTCGCCTCCTCCATGATCTGACCGTCGGCCATGAAGATCACGCGGTCGGCGGCCTTCCGGGCGAAGCCCATCTCGTGGGTCACCACGATCATGGTCATGCCCTCCTTCGCCAGGGCCACCATGGAGTCGAGGACCTCGTTGATCATCTCCGGGTCGAGCGCCGAGGTGGGCTCGTCGAACAGCATGACCTTGGGCTTCATGGCGAGTGCCCGGGCGATCGCGACACGCTGCTGCTGACCGCCGGACAGCTGGGCGGGCAGCTTCAGCGCCTGGTTGTCCACGCCGACCCGCTTGAGCAGGGACATGGCCAGTTCCTTCGCCTCGCCGGCCTTCATGCCCTTCACCTTCACGGGACCGAGGGTGACGTTCTCGAGGATGGACTTGTGGGCGAAGAGATTGAAGGACTGGAACACCATGCCCACGTCCGCACGGAGTTTGGCGAGTTCCTTCCCCTCCGCGGGGAGCACCTTGCCGTCGATGCTGATCTCGCCGTCGTCGATGGTCTCGAGGCGATTGATGGCGCGGCAGAGCGTGGACTTCCCGGACCCGGAGGGGCCGATCACCACCACGACCTCACCGCGGGTCACCTCGAGGTTGATGTCCCGGAGGACGTGAAGATCACCGAAGTGCTTGTTCACGTTCTTCAGGGAGACGAGGGGGCTTCCCGAGGACGCAGGCGTAGTCGGTTGGGCTTCACGTGTCATGGGAGAAATGTAGCGAACTATTCCTTCCCAGCAATACACGAGCGCGCCCTGACGCCGATTGTGATTCAAGAGCAATCAAACGGGTGCCCGTGGCCGGTGGCGGTTAGCCTAGGGAAATGCCGAATTCCCAGCATCCCTTCACGAGCAACGACGCCGGATCCGACGTGCAGGCCGGCACCGGGCCCAGCGAGCGGTCGGCGGACGCCGAGGCGACGAGTTCGCCCGGGACCGGGAGGACCACCCGGCGCAAGGGCTCGGTGGAACTGCGCCGCCGACAGGCGTCCGCCCCGCAGTCCGACCGCATGCTGCTCGACGAGGAGGACACCGGCGGTTTCACGCGGACCGACCCGTGGCGGGTCCTGCGGATCCAGAGCGAGTTCGTGGAGGGCTTCGGGACGCTCGCGGACCTCGGGCCGGCGATCAGCGTGTTCGGATCAGCGCGGACCGCCCGGGACTCGCGCTACTACGCCATGGCGGAGGAGGCGGGCCGTCGGCTCGTCGAGGCGGGGTACGCGGTGATCACCGGCGGAGGCCCGGGGGCCATGGAGGCGGCGAACAAGGGTGCGTGCGAAGCCGGTGGTACCTCCGTGGGGCTCGGTATCGAACTGCCGTTCGAGCAGGGCATGAACGAGTGGGTGGACCTCGGCATCAACTTCCGCTACTTCTTCGCCCGCAAGACCATGTTCGTGAAGTACGCCAGCGGCTTCGTGGTGCTGCCCGGCGGGTTCGGGACCCTCGACGAGCTCTTCGAGGCGATGACCCTCGTGCAGACCGGCAAGGTGACCTCCTTCCCGATCGTGCTGATCGGCGTCGACTACTGGCGCCCCCTGCTGGACTGGATCGAGCAGACACTCCTGGCCGAGGGCACCGTGTCAGCCCGGGACCTCTCCCTGGTGCACCTCGTGGACAGCGCCGAGGAGGCCGTGCGCCTCGTCGTCGCCGCCACGGACGAGACACCGCGCACCTGAGCCCGCCTCCCCCCGGGAGCAACGGTGTCTCTGGCACCATTGCGGTGTGACTACTCTCCTGGTGACCCTCGCCGTCCTGCTGGTGGGGGCCACGGCGCTCCTCGCCTCCGGACGGTCGCCGCGCTTCCTGCGGCGACGCCGTGGTCCGGGAGCGCAGCTCGCCGTCGACGGCGCCGCGATGTCGCATCCGGTGGCGTCCCTGCCTCCCGTCCTCCTGCCTGCCGTGCCCTCGCCGCAGGACGTGGACGCCGTCCGCTTCGGCCTCGGGCTGCGCGGCTACCGGATGGACCAGGTGGACGAGGTGCTGGACCGCCTCGCCGCTGCACTGGCCCAGCGCGACGCGCAGATCGAGGAGCTGCGCTCGGAGCTCCGGACGCCCCCGGACCCGGCAGGATGAGCGGTGCCGTCCCGGGCTCCGACGGGCGCCTGCGCTGCGGCTGGGCGGTGACGAGTGCGGACTACGAGCTGTACCACGACAGCGAGTGGGGCCGGCCGGTGCACGGTGAGGCGGCGCTCTTCGAACGACTGAGCCTCGAGGCGTTCAAGTCCGGCCTGAGCTGGCTCACCATCCTCCGGAAGCGCGAGGCGTTCCGTTCCGCCTTCGCCGGGTTCGACCCCGCCGTGGTCGCCGGGTTCACGGCCGACGACGTCGGGCGCCTGCTGACCGACGCGTCGATCGTCCGGAACCGGCGGAAGATCGAGGCCACGATCGCCAACGCCCGTGCGCTCCTGGACCTCCCCGCGGGCCTCTCCCTCGGCTCCGTCCTCGAGGAGTACCGGCCGGTCCCCGGGCCGGCGCCGCGGTCCCTCACCGACGTCCCGGCCACCACCCCGGGCAGCACCGCGCTCGCCAGGCGGCTGCGGAGTCTCGGGTTCCGCTTCGTGGGCCCGACGACGTCGTACGCCATGCTCCAGGCCACCGGGTACGTGGACGACCACCTGGCCGACTGCTGGATCCGCGGCGCCACGGAGCCTGCGATCCCCGCGATGGGGCCCGCATGACGAGGACCGCCTCCCTGACGCGCTCCGATGGCCGGTCCGGGCTGCGGTCGGCCCGCCGTCTGATGTCGGACGCCGTGTCCGGCGTCGTGTCGAGGACGCACTGGTCGCTGCAGGTCCTCGCGGTCTTCGGGGCCGGGCGCCTGGTCTCCACCGCGATCCTCCTCGTCGCGGCGGCACGG
>JASLBS010000110.1 GCA_030146405.1 Arthrobacter sp. | reverse complement strand
GTATGAACGAGTCCACGACTTTCTCGGCAATCCCTCGCCCTTGGGTCAGGTCCTTCTGGTGGTACGCGTCACGGAGTTGTTCAGTGGCCTGCCACGTGATGAGCACTTCCTTGTGCGCGGGGTCGGCCTCGAGCGCGGTGGCCAGTCTGGTGCGTTGCTTGTCGGTGAGGTTTCCGGCTCCCGCACGGAGGTCAGCAGTTCACCCAGGCGCAGTACACCGACGACTTCTACGAGGCGGTGGGCGGCCACGGGACGTTCAGCCAACTAGTGGGCGTGTTCCACGACGGCGTGCCCGATGACGAGATCCTGCACCCCACGTACCCCGAGGAGGGTATCGGCCCGGCGAAGGAACGCCTGCTCCTGTTCCTCGAGCAGTACTGGGGCGGACCGAGGACCTACGGGGAGCAGCGCGGGCATCCGAGGCTGCGGATGCGGCACATGCCCTTCCGAATCTCCCCTGCGGCGCGGGACGCCTGGCTGCGGCACATGAGGGCTGCCGTGGACTCCCTCGATCTCGCGCCCCTCCACGAGGCCACGCTCTGGGACTACCTCGACCGGGCCGCGCAGTCCATGGTCAACGCCGCGGACTGAGCAGCCGGCCGGGCCTCCGACTCAGAACACCGCGGCGGCACGCACCAGGACGTGACCGTGCCCCGTGGACACCCTGGACCACCGTCCGTTGGCGTGGAGGGTCGCCTCCGTGCCCGGCGCGAGGAAACCGAGGCTCATCGCACCGAAGGCGGCACCGGCGGGGATTCCCCCTGCAACCATCGGCAGCGGCCTGCCCCAGACGGCGGCCCGGGCACTACTGACCAGGGGTGCACCCGCGCGGTCGGGCAGGCTCTGCGCCACCTCGGCGATCCCGGCGCGGGCAGCCTCCTCCAGTGCGTCCGAGGAGACGGTTCCGCCCGATGTCCACCCCGTCCGTGGCGGCAGCACCCCTGCCCAGTTCTCGGTGACGGTCACGGTCGGCAGGGGAAACAGCACCTCGCCCTCCTCCAACCGTGCGAGGCGGTCCAGCACGGAGCCGAGCGACACCGTCCGGTCGAGCGCGGCACCCTCGGCGAGCGCCATGGTCCGCAGCCCGAGGACCGTGGGGACCGCCTCGCCGAGCACCGTGGGACGCAGGGTGCAGACGTACGCCGCCAGCACCTGACCGACGACGACGAGTCGCATACCGGCGTCGTCGTTGGCGCGGGCGCGTGCCGTGAAGGTCCGGAGATCAGCGATGGACCGGGAATCCGCGAAGCGGAGGGACGTGGCACTCACGACCGCCTACCGACCACGGGCTCGCCGGAACGGGACGGCGGGGCCCGCCCACGCGGCCAGGAGTCGCCGTTGCCCCCCGGACAGACGCACGGGACGCCCGGTAGTACGGTGCACGAGCACCATGGTGGTCGCGGCGACGGCGCAGGTGGTACTACCCTCCTGTTCCAGCCGATCCCGAACCCGGTACCCCAGCTCGAAGCTGGAGCCGCCCACAGTGGTGGCCCACACATCGACGGCGGCCGGGGTGGTGCTGAAGTTCAGAGGGGCGAGGTACTCGATCTCCTGACGCCCGACGAGCGTGTAGTGCTCCGGATCCACGAGCTGCAGGAAGGAACCCTCCGGCTGCGGCCGGCTCATCAGGAGAACGCGCGCATCCTCGAGGAACTGCAGGAAGCGGACGTTGTTGACATGACCGTAGGAATCCTCGTCGCCGAAGCGCAGATGGAGTGGAAGTGACTGGACGGCAGACATACGCTCATCCTCTCGCACCCTCCGGGCCCGACGCGATTCGGTGATATCCGGTCCCGGGGCAGGCCCGTGGTAGCCGCCACCACCCCGGCCCGTGTTGAGCGCCGACCGGGCGCCGTCTACTGTCAGTAGATGCCGGAGCCCTCCAGGTAGGGGCGAGGGAGCCCGCCACGATCGGGGCGCAGCCCCCGCTCGTCCCATCCACCGGTACCGCTTCCTGCTCCGCTGCTACCCATCTGTTCCGAGGAGACCACGCACCATGGCAGACACAACGCCCGCGCCCGCTGTACCGACGGCAGGAGGATCGAGGATCGATCCCACTGCTGCACTCCTCGACCTGCTCGACCTCAGTGGCGCCGAGGGAGCCCAGACGGACGAGGAGATCTTCGTAGGGACCTCGGCACGGCAACCGGGCCGACGGGTCTTCGGCGGCCAGGTGCTCGCGCAGTCCCTGATCGCCGCCATGCGCACCGTCAAGGAGAGCCGGGAGGTCCACTCGATGCACGGGTACTTCCTGCGGGCCGGCGACGCCGATCAGCCCATCACCTTCGGGGTGCAACGACTCCGCGACGGTCGCTCGTTCTCGGCGCGCCGGACCCATGCCTACCAGAACGGCGTACCGATCCTCTCGATGATCGCGTCCTTCCAGGAGCCCGACCACGGCATCACCCACCAGGAGACCATGCCCGCCGGCGTACCCGATCCGGAGAGCCTGCCCTCCACGGCAGACCTGCTGGGCGGGCTCGACCACCCGGTGGCCCGCGCCTGGGCGTACGAGAGGCCCTTCGACATCAGGCACATCGACTCCCCGCTGTACCTTTCGAACGACGGACCCCAGGAGCCCAGCAATGCGGTCTGGATGCGGAGCCTCGGAGTGCTGCCGGACGACCCCGCACTCCACCGCGCAGCCCTGGCCTATGCGAGTGACTACACGTTGCTCGAATCGATCCTCCGGCCGCACGGGCTCAGCTGGATCCGTCCGGGGATGAGTGTGGCGAGCCTCGACCACGCCATGTGGTGGCACCGGCCGGTCCGCGTCGACGAATGGCTGCTCTACGTCCAGGCCTCGCCGAGCGCCTCGGGCGCCCGCGGTCTGGCCACCGGTCGGATCTACAGCCGCAGCGGCGAACTGGTGGCCAGTGTGGCCCAGGAGGGCATGGTCCGGGTTCCGGCAGAGGACTGACGTCTCTCCGCTGTGTCTTCCGAAGACGGGGGAACGACAACAGGGAAGGGACGCGGCTCGAGGCAGCGTCCCTTCCCTGTGCGGTGATCCCGCAGGGCGGAACCGTCAGTCGCGGGTCAGCCGGCGGTGAGTGACGCGGTGCGGCTTCGCGGCATCCGCGCCGAGGCGTTCCACCTTGTTCTGCTCGTACGCGTCGAAGTTGCCCTCGAACCAGTACCAGTTGTCGGGATTCTCCTCGGTTCCCTCGTAGGAGAGGATGTGCGTTGCCACCCGGTCGAGGAACCACCGGTCGTGAGACACGACGACGGCGCAACCGGGGAACTCGAGCAGGGCGTTCTCGAGGCTGGAGAGCGTCTCGACGTCGAGGTCGTTGGTCGGTTCGTCGAGGAGCAGCAGGTTGCCTCCCTGCTTGAGCGTCATGGCGAGGTTCAGGCGGTTGCGCTCACCACCGGAGAGGACCCCCGCCTTCTTCTGCTGGTCGGGGCCCTTGAACCCGAACGCGGAGACGTAGGCGCGCGAGGGCATCTCGACCTGCCCCACCTGGATGAAGTCGAGACCGTCGGAGACGACTTCCCAGAGCGACTTGTTCGGATCGAGGCCACCACGGGACTGGTCGACGTAGGAGATCTTCACCGAATCACCGATGCGCAGTTCACCACCGTCGAGTGGCTCGAGACCGACGATGGTCTTGAAGAGCGTGGTCTTGCCGACACCGTTGGGGCCGATGACTCCGACGATTCCGTTGCGCGGCAACGAGAAGGACAGTCCGTCGATGAGCACGCGCTCGTCGTAGCCCTTTCTCAGGTTGTGCGCCTCGATGACCTGGCTGCCGAGGCGCGGACCCATGGGGATCTGGATCTCCTCGAAGTCCAGCTTCCGCGTGCGGTCCGCCTCGGCCGCCATTTCCTCGTAGCGGTTCAGTCGTGCCTTCGACTTCGTCTGGCGTCCCTTGGCGTTGGACCGTACCCACTCGAGTTCCTCGTTCAGGCGCTTGGAGAGCTTCTGGTCCTTCTTGCCCTGGACCTCCAGGCGTGCACGCTTCTTCTCGAGGTAGGTCGAGTAGTTGCCCTCGTAGGGGTACAGGTGGCCGCGGTCCACCTCCGCGATCCACTCAGCCACGTGGTCGAGGAAGTACCGGTCGTGGGTGACGGCCAGGACGGCGCCCGCGTAGGACTTGAGGTGCTGTTCGAGCCAGAGCACGCTCTCGGCGTCGAGGTGGTTGGTGGGCTCGTCGAGGAGCAGGAGGTCGGGCTTC
>JASLBS010000096.1 GCA_030146405.1 Arthrobacter sp. | reverse complement strand
CACGACGGGATCGGCCGAAAAGGCGGAGGTGTAGGGTGGCGTTCTGCCGCCCTATGTCGGAGCACTCGAGAAGGAGGGACGCGGTCGTGGATGTACAGGAACGGGACGTACTCGCCATCCCCTTCGACGTCGTGCTCGACCAGCATGCCGTGGAGGCAGGGGTGGAGGCGCTCGCCGTTGACGGCGTACATCCGACGCCACGCGGGCACCAGGAGATCGCTGCGGCCCGGCTCCACGCCATCGCGGCGCCATGACCATCAAGGCAGGCACCGCACCCGCCCTCCCCGGCGACGTACTGCGCCCTCCCGAGGCTCGATCGTCACCGACCGCGACCGAGAAGACCCGCCGCCGCGAGTCCTCCCGCGGCAAGGTCATCGATCTGATCCGCTCCAGCGGACCGATCAGCAGGGTGGAGATCGCCCAGAGGGCCGGACTGACCCAGGCCACCATCTCGACCCTCGTCCGTGCACTCCTCACCGAGGGCATCATCGTCGAGTCCGGACGCGGAGCCTCGACAGGTGGGAAGCCGCGGATGTTCCTGGAGCTGAACCCGTCCTCCAGGCTGGGGGTCGGGGTGCACCTCGGACAGGACTACATCACGTACATCATCGCGGACTTGGCCGGCCGGGTGGTGGCCAGGCGGCGCGTCGACGGGCCCGGCGACACTTCTCCCTTGACGGTGGTCGGCCGGATGAGCCGTGACATCGCCGCACTGATCGAGGAGTCCGGCGCCGATCGGCTCCGTATCGTCGGCATGGGTATCGCGACGCCCGGCCCCTTGGACCGCGCCGCCGGAACCGTCCGCAACGCACCCTCCCTCAGTGCCTGGAGTGATTTCCCCATCCGCCGGGCGCTGTCCTCCACCACCGGACTCCACTGTGAGTTCGACAACGATGCCACGGCCGCAGCCATCGGCGAATACTGGCTCGGTGCCACCGAGGGCTACGCCAACTATGCCTCGGTCTACATGGGATCGGGGATCGGGTCAGGCATCGTCATGGACGGCACCATCTACCAGGGAGTGAGCTCGAACGTCGGTGAGATCGGCCATGTCACCGTGGATGCGAAGGGCCTGCCCTGCCCCTGCGGCAATATCGGCTGCCTGGAGCTGTATGCGAGCCCCGAAGTGGTGGTGGCGCGGGCAGCCGAGGCCGCAGCCCGCGGGGAACTGGGCATCCCGTTGAGCGGGGTGATCTCCGAGGACTTCGCTGCCCTGGGATCGGCCGCGACCGGTGGGAACGCCATAGCGGCACACCTCATCCGGGAGTCGGCGGAGTACGTGGCGAGCGCCGTCATCTCCATGGTGAATCTCCTCGACCTACAACTCGTCGTCCTCGCAGGGAGTGCCTTCTCGACCAGTGGCGGCTTCTACGTGGAGGCGATCTCCGGGGCGCTCTCGCGGCGGGCCATGGCGAGGGCCATTCATCCCGTGGAGGTGCGGTTGTCCGTCAACGGGAACGATGCCGCTGCGCTCGGGGCGGCCACCCTCGTACTCCAGGACCGGTTGTCGCCGCGAACCCTGCGCTCGGTGTCCTTCGCCTGATCCGGGCGGGGCCGGGCATGGTCAGGTTCCGGAGCGGAATTCCCCTGCAGACTCTTCTCCGAGCCCGGACCGACTCCGTTCTCGCTGTCGTCCCGCGGTTCATGCGGAAGACTTGCCGAAGTCCTGAGCCGGTTCCCACCGGTATTCGGACTCGACGGGCTGGTCACGGCGTCACACTTGAGGGGTCAGCCGGATCAGCGAGCCACCGAGGAGTCAGACATGTTCCCAGCTGCTCTGCCCCTCCGCACCGCATCCTTCTCGGCGCCGGCCGGTCGTCTCCTCCTTCTGGTGACGACGCTGTCAGTGCTGCTGCTCGGCCTGACTCCCCTCCCCGCGCAGGCAGCGGCGACCATCTCGCTGAGCGACACGAGCGGTGCAGCGGGATCCTCCGTCACCGTGACGGGCAACGGGTTCCCCAAGCTGACCACCGCGAGCCTGGTGGCGGGCAGTTCCAGGGCCTCCTTCACCACCACGGCCAAGGGAACCTTCGAATCCGTCATCATCGTCCCCGACGGTGCAGCCACCATCACCGCGACGGCCGGGCGATCCGCTGTCTCCGCCGAGTTCACCGTGACGCAGCCGCCTGCCCCGTCCACCAGGAACCCCTTCCGGTTCGGTGTGGGTGTACCCGGCGGGGTGATGGCCGGCGGTGGGCTCGACGAGGTATCACTTCTCGCGGGTGAGGCGCCGTCGATGGTGCTCTCCTACAAGGACTTCAACCAGCCTGCCCCCATCGCCGAGCTCGACGCCGCACGGGCCAGGGGCGCGGACACCCTCCTCACTTGGGAGCCCTGGGTGTGGGGAGGCGGCACCGAACAGCCTGCCTACTCCCTGGACCGCATCACGGCCGGTGACTTCGACGACTATCTGCGTCGGTGGGGTTCGGAACTGGCCCGGTGGGGCAACCCGGTCTACCTACGCTTCGGCCACGAGATGAACGGCGATTGGTACCCGTGGGCGGAGGGCGTGAACGGTAACGCCCCCGGCAGTTTCGTGGCAGCCTACCGGCACGTGCACGACGTCGTGCAGTCGACAGGAGCCACCAACATCAGCTGGGTCTGGAATCCCAACGTCCCCTACTGGGGCTCCACTTCGCTGCACGGGCTCTACCCGGGAGCGGGGTACGCGGATCTCGTGGCACTGGACGGGTACAACTGGGGCACCTCGCGGGCCCGGAGCACCTGGCAGGAACCGAGAACCCTGTTCAGTACGGGTATCGCGCAACTGCGCAGGATCGCCCCCGGGAAACCGATCATCATCGCAGAAACGGCGTCCTCCGAAATGGGTGGTTCGAAGGCGCAGTGGGTCGCCGATCTGGTCCGGTACCTGTCCGCCCAGCCCGACGTCGTAGCCCTCGTATGGTTCCACTTCAACAAGGAAGCCGACTGGCGCATCAACAGCTCGGCGTCGTCCGCGGCCGCTCTCGACCCTGCACTGGCCGCCCGACGCTGACCGCGCGCGGCACAGGAGGTCCTGCGCGTTGCGGTCGCCATCACGGCACCGGTAGCAGCGGCTGACAGCGCGGACACCACCAGGTACGACGGCGGCCGGGATCACCCGGCACCTCCGCACGGACCTCCACGGTGGTCCCGCAGCGCAGGCACGGTTTCCCGGAGCGGCCGGCGACCCAGTGCTGTCGGCCCTTCCGGGTGTTCCCGGTGGTGACCTGGTGCGCACCGGGCTGCGTGGCCGAGAAGCGGAGGCATCGGGCGCCGAGCATCACCAGGGGGCCGATCTCCACGTCGCCCATCCTGGTGTCCGGATGAATGCCGCGCAGGAAGCACAGTTCGTTGGCCCACAGGTTCCCGAACCCGGCCACGTTGCGCTGGTCCAACAGGGCTGCGGCCACGCGTTCGGCCGGGTTCCGGGCCAGACGGCGGGCGGCCTCGTCCGCGGACCAGTCGTCCCGCAGCGGATCCGGCCCGAGGTGCCCGACGACGTCCTCCTCGGCACGAGAGGGCAGGAGGTCGACGACGGGCAACTGCAGGCCGTACGCCGTGGGGCCGTCCACCACCGCCAGGATCACGCGTGCATCCGGCAGCAGTCTGCGGGGCAGCACTCTCCCCGGTGCCGTGACCGTCCAGGATCCCTGCATACGCAGATGTGTGTGGAGCGTCAGGCCCGCATCGAACCGGGTGAGCAGGTGCTTGCCGTGGGTCTCGTGACCGAGCACCCGCATTCCGTCCAGGGCATCGGTGGCGTGCGCCGGGACACGGAGGTCGCCGCGCCGCAGCACCCGCCCGTCGAGGGACCTCCGCAGCCGGGCCGCGAGCCGGAAGACGCTGTCACCCTCGGGCACGCTTCCTCCCAGCTCGTTCCGTTCTCCGCTCCGCACCACGGTAGCTTCCGCCACCGACGTCGCACCTGGATGGCACGTAGGTATCGGCTGGTCATGGGAACCGTTCTCGTGACCGTCCACAACCTCACGGATCGGCAGGCGAGGAATCCTCCGAAGGGGCCACAGCATCGCTTCCTTTTCCCGACGGTACTCGCTACTGTTTCCTCTGCCGGTCCCGTCCGGTATGCGTGGTCTAGAAGAGGGCCCGGTTCCTGCAGGTAATCTCTCACCACCGAAGAGGCCTTGATGAGTACCAGACTGACGCCCTCCGAGGACTTCCCGGAAGACCTCACCGCACTCGAACTCCCCGAGGTCGAGATCCTCAACAGCAGGATCCACCGGGAACTGGACTACGAGTACGCACATGATGGTGCGGTGTCCACGGAGACGGAATTCCGGCACGAGGAAGTGACCGAGGAGCTCGATCGCCGTGACCAGCAGCCGGAACTCACTCCGGCGCACACGGACAGCGCGGAACCCGCACGGCAGTACTCCTGACGTACGTCGCAGGAGCGGCCCACCGGCAGGAGCCCCTACCCGGAAGTAGGAGCAGCGTCCACCGGCGACGCGTCCTCGCCCCCACTACCCTGATGGCCTAGATTCGAGACCAATGCAGTCCATCGAAGGGAGAACGGCATGAAGAACAAAATAGTGTTCGCAACAGGGATGGCCGTCGGGTACGTCCTCGGCACCCGCGCCGGCCGGGAGAGCTACGAGCAGCTCAAGACCAAGGCCCAGGAGCTGTGGAACGACCCGAAGGTGCAGGACACGGTGTCTTCCACCACCGACGCCATCAAGGAAAAGGCACCCGCGGTGCAGGACTCCCTCAAGGGCGCACTCAAGAAGGACGATTCCGGCTCTGATGCCGGTGGCACCTCCTCCGGGAAGGGCAAGGACGAAGGCGCGAGCGGCACGCCCTCGCTGGACGTCCCTCCGGTGGTCAGCGCCACGGCTGACAGCTCGTCCGGGAACACCGGTCCCAGCGGGGGGAACCCGTACGAGGTCGAGGACACCCCGTTCCAGGACCAAAACGAGGACACTCGTCCGAACCTCGACAAGTAGTAACCCCAGAGGAAAGGCCTTGGCACCGTTCGGGGCCTTTCCTCTGTTCCGGCGGTGCCGGACGGATGCTGGCTAGGCCTCCTGGCGCACCGCGTTCTCCGCCTCGGCGGCGCAGTCCTCCTCGACGAGGAAGGCGTTGATGGCCACGGCCACCCGGTAGGCGTCCCCTGCCGCCGGGATCAGCTGTGCAGCGGGATCGGCCGCGTTACCCACGGCCCAGGTCCGGTGGACCGACGTACGGCCGATCTCGTCGGTGCTCACGCAGCCGTCTGCGCGCAACTCGCAGCCGAGAGCGGACAGCAATGGTGAGCCGGCCTCGGCTTCGGGCTCGCAGAACACCGCCGTGCACGGGATGACCTGACCGTCCGTCAGGCGTACCCCGCTGATCGGGAGGGGAGGGCCGTCGTCGCCCTGCTCGAGGACGAAGGCCGCAGCCGCTCCGGGAGCGATCCTGATGCCACGACTGCGCAGCCTGTGCTCGTCGTCCTTCCGGAGATCGTCCGTACCG
>JASLBS010000066.1 GCA_030146405.1 Arthrobacter sp. | reverse complement strand
CGCCCAGCTGTTGCCGATGCGTCGGTACAGCGTTCCGCCCGCCTGCGCGTAGAAGGTGTCCTCGGCGTCGGAACCAGCGCTGATATTGAGGACGCCCACCAGTTCCGCCATGGACTCGCGGCCGCCGTCCAGTTGCAGGATGATCGGTGTCACGGTCTCGTTCGCGCCGGTCGACGACGCGACGACGGCGTTCTGGCCGGCCCACTTGGCGGTGTCGATCGTTCCGTCCGTCGGGAGGACGAGCGGCGAGGTGAGGGTCTGCGGTACGCCGCCGGTGGACCGGGTGATCCCGGCGACGAGGACCTCACCGACCCCGGCGCGATCCGTGACGACGAGCGCCCGCGCGCCGTCACGTGAGACGCGCAGCTCCCGTACCGCGCGGTCCGCCAACCACCCGGCGGTCAGGATCGACGCATTCTCCTCCGCACCACCCGGCGGGAGGGCGACGATCTCGGTGCGGCCGCCCGCCGTCCGCGTGGTCCACAGCCAGTTGTCAGGATCGAACGAGGGCTGCGTGAGCGCTCGGCCCTCGACGACGGCTCGCGCCTCGCTCCCCGGCGCGGTGACGTAGAGGGAGGTACGGTCCGCGTCCAGGAACGCGTACGCGCTCCCCGACGCCGACGTCGCCGGATCCTTCGGCCCGAACTCGGCCACCGAGGGCAGGCCGTCGATCGGCACCACCGAGGCGCCGCGGATCTGCACGAGCTCGCTCTTGGACACGGCCACCTGCTCGCCGCCGACGTCGGGGGTCAACTCGGGCACCACCAGTTCCGTCGACGTGGTCCCGAGCTCGATCGGTTGTCCGCTGGTCATCTCGGCGGAGGTGACATCGTTCAGACCCAGCAGATTGACCTGCAGTTGCAGATCCATCTGCTGGAGGCGGAGGCTGGTGGCGTTCTCGAGGACTTCCGACGACAGTTCCACCGATGCCTTGCCCGAGGTGATCGGGACGGAATCCCTCGCCAGTGTCACGCCCTCGGGGAACGCACTGGTGACGGCACCCTGGAGGTAGGGGGACGGACCGGCGAGCATCGCGCCCACGATCCGCGCGGTCACACCGGTCCGCCGGACGAACCAGCGGCTGTCGGGCACCCAGTATCGGTAGTTGCTGCTGTAGAAGTACAGGTTGTGCGGGGTGAGAAGGTCCTGTGCGCTGCCCAGCCCCAGCATGATTCCGTCCGGGATCTCGTCGATCCGCCATTCGCCGTTGACCTGGACCATGCGCACGCCGACCGTCTCGGTGGAGGGCTCGGCGCTGTTGGTGCGCACACCGCGGGAGTCGATCGTCCCCGTGGTCTCCAGCTGGATCTGGAACACCCCCTCCTCCTCACGCTCCTCGACGCGCGGATCACCGAGGAACAGGACGATCCGCTCCTCGGGGCGCCAGTCCTGGTCGATCGCGGGAGACAGGAACTGCCGTGCCACGCTGTAACCGTCACTGGCACCGGTGCCCGCGGTGATGAAATCGATCAGGATGCGTTGGGGAGTGTCTCCCTGGCCCGGCCCCTCGGGGCTGAAGGCCGGCGCCATCGGCGCTCCCTCGCCCTCCGTCGCGGCGATGGTTCCCACCGGCCCCCTGGACGGGATGATCGAGCAACCGGTCAGTACCAGCAGCAGGACCACCAGGACCGTGGCCGGCAACGCGAGTGTGCGGGTCGACCGCCGCACCGGAACAGAATCACTGGCCTGCACGAACTTCTCCTTCGGTCCTCGTGATGTCGACGGCCTCTCCGTCGACGTCGTGATCCGGCGCAGCCGGCGACCTGGTGCGTGGCGGTAGTGCCAGCGGGGACGAGGCCAGCTCGGCACCCTGGTGACGCGGCAGGGTGAGCCGGAAGCATGATCCCTCGCCGGGCATGCCCCAGGCCTCCAGCCAGGCGCTGTGCAGGCGCGCGTCCTCCGTGGCGATGGACAGGCCAAGACCGCTCCCTCCGGTGGTCCGGGCACGGGCCGGGTCCGCACGCCAGAAACGGTCGAACACACGGGATGCCTGGAGCGGGGTCATGCCGATGCCGTAGTCACGGACGGCGACGGCGACGGCGTCTACGCTGCAGGCTATGTGGACCTCCACGGGTCGACCCTCCCCGTGCTCCAGCGCGTTGACCACCAGGTTCCGAAGGATTCGATCGATCCGGCGGGAATCGGCCTCGACGATGCACCTCGTCCCGTCGGACATGATGCGCAGGTCGGAGCCGAGGCGATCGGCGAGCGGGCGGGCTCCGTCGATGGCGTGCTCCACCACCTTGACCAGGTCCACCGACTCCGCTTCGAGGACGGCCGCGCCCGCATCGAAGCGTGAGATCTCGAGCAGGTCGGCAAGCAGGGCCTCGAATCGTTCCACCTGGTCGAACAGGATCTCCGCTGATCTCTTGTTGATGGGGTCGAAGTCCTCCCGGGCGTCATGCAGCACCTCGGCAGCCATCCGGACCGTCGTCAACGGCGTCCGCAGTTCATGGGAGACGTCCGACACGAACCTCTGCTGCATCTGGGACAACTGGGCGAGCTGGGTGATCTGGTCCTGGAGGTTGCCGGCCATCCGGTTGAAGGAGGCGCCGAGGCGAGCCACCTCGTCCTCGCCCCGCACCTCCATGCGCTCCTCCAGCTGCCCCGCGGCGAGCTTCTCCGACACCGATGCCGCGTAGCTGACGGGCTGCACGACGCTCCGCGTGACGTACCAGGCGATCGCCCCGATCACCAGGAGGAGTGCCACACCGACCGTCCACAGGACGCGGTGGATCGAGTCCAGCGTTGCCTGCATGGAGGACAGATCGTAGTAGACGTAGAGCTCGTAGGGGCGCTGATCGGGCGGCAGTTCCACCTGGGTACCGAACGCCAACCCCGGCGCCCGGAGACTGCCGTCCGCGGTGATCGGGATGGAGATGGGCGCCCAGTACACGTCCGTTCCCCCGGCTACCGCCGAGCGCAGGTCGGCGGGGAGCAGGGAGACTGCGGCACCGGTCTGGCTGGAGAGCGTGGGGATGGAGACTCCGTCGTTGCCCGGTACAGCAACGAGGATCGACTCACGGGGAGCATCCGACTCCGGCGTGGCCAGGGAGGTGAGCGAGTCGAGGGCGAGCCTCGTGATGGTGTCGCTGTCCGTCGCGGAGGAACTCTCGAACACGAGCCTCTGGGCCAGGAGTCCCTGCGTGGACTCGGTGCGGAACTGATCGAACCGCTGGTCGTAGAGCGCATTCGCGATCTGGTTGGACAGGACCCCGCCCACGGCCACGAAGGACACCGAGGTCAGGAGCATCGTGGCGACGACGGTGCGGAACTGGAGCGACCGGCGCCAGTGCGTCGCCAGGGATCCGAGGGATCGGCGGACGCGACCGGACCGGGGCTCGGTCCCGTCAGGCGACGCACCTGGCGCGGATGTGCCCTCCGGTGCGGTGACGGCGTCCGCCGGAGCAGGGTCTTCCGCGGGCGTCGTCGTCGGGGCGTGGGTGTCGCGAGCGCGGCCCCGCGCGCTCGGGGTCATCAGCCCTGACCGGCCTTGTAGCCCACTCCGCGTACCGTCAGGACGATCTCCGGGGCTTCGGGATCCCGCTCGATCTTCGAGCGCAGGCGCTGCACATGGACGTTGACGAGCCGCGTGTCAGCAGCATGACGGTAACCCCATACCTGCTCGAGGAGCAGTTCGCGGGTGAACACCTGCCACGGCTTCCGGGCGAGCGCCACGAGGAGGTCGAACTCGAGCGGTGTCAGCGACACCTTCTCGCCGCCGGCGCGGGTCACCTCGTGGCCCGCGACGTCGATGCTCACCTCACCGATCCGCAGTGTCTCGGGCGCCTTGGATTCGGCCGGACGGAGCCGTGCCCGGACGCGGGCCACGAGCTCGGCGGGTTTGAAGGGCTTGGGGACGTAGTCGTCGGCACCGGACTCCAGACCCCGAACGACGTCGGAGGTGTCCGACTTCGCGGTCAGCATCACGATGGGGACACCCGACTCGCCCCGGATCTGCCGGCAGACCTCGATGCCGTCCAACCCGGGAAGCATCAGGTCCAGCAGCACGATGTCCGGATTGGTCGAACGGAAGATCTCGAGCGCGGCAGCTCCGTCGGCACAGAACACGGGGTCGAATCCGTCATTGCGGAGGACGATGCCGATCATCTCGGACAGGGCCTCATCATCGTCGATGACCAGTATGCGTGCCTTCATACACTCATACTGTCGCATCGGGGACCCAAAGTCCCATCAGGCCCGCCGCGGAGCGTCGGAGGAGTGAGCCCCGGCAGGGTCGGCCGGATACCGGGCAGCAGCGGTGACCGACGCCCACACCGGTACGTCGGCGTGTCGTCGCGGAGCAGGAAGCGGCTCGGCCCGCGGGCGCTGCCTCGGAACGGCGGATTCTCACTAGGATGCAGGTGGGGCCTTCACCGATGCGTCCCTGCAGACTCGACCGGAGGGACGCCATGAGTCATCAGCCGCAGGACGGCACGCCCGATGGTGACGCCGGCACACCGGGTGAGCCGTCGGGGACGCACCCGATGCCTCAGCCGCCCGCGTCACCCTGGCAGTCGCCGAGCTTTCCGCGGGCCGACGAGCGACAGCCATGGCAGGGACAGGGGCAGGGACAGCGGTACGATCCCGGGACGCCCCCGGCCCCTGCTGGTCCGGTCAACCCCTGGGAGCGGCAGGGCGGCTCCTCGGGTTCATCGAACCCTCCGCCGCACTACGGCGCGGCGCCCGCCGGGATGCAACCTCCCGGCCCGCAGCCGTGGGGGAACGGTCACCCGGGCCAGGGGAACGGGAACGGGGCCTACGGCGGCTCGCCGTTCCCGCCCGGCCAGTACCAGGCCCCACCGAAGCCCGGCGTCATCCCTCTGCGGCCACTCGGGCTCGGGGAGATCCTCGACGGTGCGTTCCAGGCCTGCCGTAAGAATCCCCTGGCCACGTTCGGCATCGCGATCCTGCTGCAGGCCGTCGTCGCCGTCGTGATCGTGCTCATGCTGGGCAACCTCATATCCTCCTTCGAGGTCCTCGACCAGGTGAACCCCTCGTCGGAGAGCGTGATCGGGGCAGTGGCGAGCTTCGGTACCTTCGCCACCGTGTCCTCGGTCGTCTCCGCGGTGGCCCTCCTGCTCCTGCAGGGTGTGCTCGTCATCCCGATCGCCCGGTCGGTGATCAACCAGCGGACGTCCTTCGGTCAGGCGTGGCGCCTGGCTCGCGGAAGGATCCTGCCCCTGTTCGGCTTCGGCGCGTTGGCCCTGGTCGCGGGGCTCGTCCTCCTCGCCCTGCTGATAGGTGTCTCGGCGCTGGCGATCATCGGCCTCGAACAGTACTCCGCGCTCGTGATCATCCCCCTGGTCCTCGGAGCGGTGGCGTTCCTGGTCTGGGTGGGCATCAAACTCGTGGTCGCGCCGGCCACCCTCATGCTCGAGGGCACCGGGCCCTGGCGATCGGTCAGGCGCTCGTGGGTCCTGACACGCGGCAACTGGTGGCGCACCTTCGGGATCGTCCTGCTGACCTCGGTGATCGTCTCCATCATCGCCTCGGTCATCTCCGTGCCCCTCACGTTCGCCGTCTCCCTGTTCCTCAGCTTCAGCGCATCCCCCTCCGCCACCACTCCGGACGTCCTCGACTCCCTCCCGATCCTGCTGGCCACGCAGGGGATCACCGCGCTGTTCACCGCGATCGGCTACGCCTTCCAGGCCGGTGTCACCTCCCTGCTGTATGTGGACCTGAGGATCCGGCGGGAGGGTTTCGACGTCGTCCTGATGCGCGAGCACGAACGGGCGGGCGTCGAGGGCTCGGACATCGTCCCCGGCGGCTCCGGCTCCTTCGGCCACCAGCCGGGTGGATACCCGTGACGCCGACCCCGCTGCCGCCGGCCGGGGGACGGCCCCGCCCATGATGCCGACGATCCTTCCGCGCCTGTCACCGGACGCCGACGAAGCACGCGGACTGCTCGAGGAGGAGCTCGCCACGTCCCCCTACACCGAAGCCGAGCCGAACATCTTCGAGCGGATCCTCGCGGAGATCCTGCGCGGGATCACGCGGTTCCTCGACGGGCTGACCGGTCTGGGCGCCGGACCCGGAACGTTGGTCCTCGCGATCGGGGCCGCACTGATCATCCTGGTCGCCGTCCTGCTCATCAAGCCGCGACTCAATGCGCGTGGAGCCACACCGGATGCCGCCGTCTTCGAGGAGGGTGCGAGACGTTCCGCGACCCAGCACCGTAGCCGTGCCGAGGAACTCGCGGCGACGGGGAACTGGGAAGCGGCGGTGGCGGAGACGCTGAGGGCGGTGATCCGCACGGCGGAGGAGCGCCTCGTCCTGGACGAACAACCGGGCAGGACGGCGACCGAGGCGGGCATCCAACTCGGTGGGGCCTTCCCTGCGCTCGCCGCCGACATCACCTGGCTCACCGATCTGTTCAACGAGACCCAGTACGGCAGTGGACGGGCGACGGGTGAGGATCACCGGCGCGCCACGCAGCTGGATGCCTCGGCTTCCGGCGAACGGCCCGCCTCCGCGGCCGGATCCCCCACGCTGGCGGCGCCACGGTGAGCCGGCAGCAGGCGGAGACCACGCCGCGAGGCGCAGGACGGTCCGGCGCCGGTCCTGCGGCGGACGGGAAGGGCGAGGTGATGGGCGACGGCGGCAGCGTCCTGTCCACTGTGCGCTCACGCGGACGACGCGCCCTTCCGCTCCTGATCGGAGCCGTCGTCCTCGCGTTCATCGTCCTGATCGGACTGATCCCCGGGCAGGACGAGGACAACCGCCCCCTGTCCCCCACCAATCCCGCGCCGGACGGAGCCCGTGCGGTGGCCGAGGTGCTCTCCGACCAGGGCGTCGACGTGGTCCACCCGGCCACCTACGAGGACGCCCTCGCAGTCCTCGGCGAGGGTCCGGCCTCGGTGTTCCTGAACGATCCGCGCGGCTACCTCAGTGCCGACCAGGTGCAGGATCTGGCCGGTGGTGCCGAGCGGACGATCCTCGCCGCGCCCGGGACGCGCCAGCTGCTCGGTCTCGACCAGGACTTCGACGTGGTCGGCGCCCTCCCACCGGGCACGGACGACGCCGAAGCGGTGGACGCCGCCTGTCCGGACCCCGCCGCCGTCGCGGCCGGTTCGGTCTCGTCCACCGGCACCGTCTACACCGGGCCCGTGGAGTGCTTCCCCGTCGAGCTCGAGGACGCATCGGGCGGCCTCTTCGTGACGAGCACCGACGGAAGCGTGGTCGTCCTGGGTGCGCCCGCCCTGCTCTCGAACCGCTCCATCACGGAGAACGGCCATGCGGCACTCGCCCTCACCGCGCTGGGCTCCTCGCCCACGCTCGTCTGGTTCGAACCCACCAGCGCCGACATCGTCGCCACCGGTGAGGGCATCGATCCGACCACCCTCCTGCCCGGGTGGATCAATGTACTGCTGCTCTGGCTGCTGGCCTGCGCCGCCCTCGCGATGCTGTGGCGGGGACGCCGGCTCGGGCCGCTGGCCGCAGAACCACTGCCCGTCGTCGTCCGTGCCGCCGAGACCGCGGAGGGACGCGCACGTCTCTACCAGGACTCCGGCTCGGTGTCCCATGCCGCAGCGAACCTGCGTGCGGCCACGATCGCGCGGATGGCGCGCCGGCTACGGGTGAACCGCTCGGCACCCGCTGGCGAGGTCCTCGACGCAGCCGCGCGGCACAGCGGCAGGTCCAGGGCCGACCTCGAGCAACGGCTGCTCGACTCCACACCGACAACCCAGCGCGAGCTCGTGCTGTGGGCACAGGACATCCTCGAACTGGAGAAGGAGATCACATCATCATGAATGCATCCGAGGACCGGCAGCACGGGTCTCCGCAGGAAGCCCGCGACCCCCGGTCGGAGGGGGCACACCGGGTCACGCGTGTCGATGAGCGGGCACCCGGGAGCGCAGCGGCACCGGACGACTCCGCAGCCAGGGACGCCCTGCTGCGGGTGCGCACGGAGGTGGGCAAGGCGATCGTGGGGCAGGACTCGGCGGTGACGGGGCTGCTGATCGGGCTGCTCGCCGACGGTCACGTGCTCCTGGAAGGTGTACCAGGTGTCGCCAAGACACTGCTGGTCAGGACCCTCGCCACCGCCCTCAGCCTCGACACGAAGCGCGTCCAGTTCACACCGGACCTCATGCCCGGTGACATCACCGGCTCGCTCATCTACGAGTCGAAGACCTCGGAGTTCACCTTCCGCGAGGGACCGGTGTTCACCAACATCCTCCTCGCCGACGAGATCAACCGGACACCGCCGAAGACCCAGGCCTCCCTCCTCGAGGCCATGGAGGAACGCCAGGTCTCGGTGGACGGCGTCTCGCGTGCGCTGCCCACCCCGTTCATCGTGGCCGCCACGCAGAACCCCGTGGAGTACGAGGGAACCTATCCCCTGCCCGAAGCACAGCTGGACCGCTTCCTGCTCAAGCTGACACTGCCGTTGCCCGAGCGGGAGGACGAGATCGAGGTGATCCGACGCCACAGCGTGGGTTTCGATCCTCGGAACCTCGGTGCCGCGGGCGTCCGTGCCGTCGCCGGCGCGGAGGACCTCGAGCGCGCCCGCGCAGCGGTGGCCGGGGTCGCCGTGGCACCCGAGGTCCTCGCGTACATCGTGGACGTGGCTCGCGCCACGCGGGCCTCGCCGTCGTTCCAGCTGGGGGTCTCCCCCCGAGGTGCCACGGCCCTGCTCAATACCGCCAGGGCGTGGGCGTGGCTCTCGGGCCGGTCCTTCGTGACCCCGGACGACGTCAAGGCCCTCACCCTGCCGGCACTGCGACACCGCGTGGCACTCCGGCCCGAGGCGCAGATGGACGGCGTGAACGTCGACGACGTCCTGGGCGGCATCCTCGCCACCGTGCCCGTCCCCCGCTGACACCAGCATCCCCCGCACCCGCCGCGCCGTTCCGGCCCGGCACCGATAGGAGCACCCTTGGTCATCACCGGACGCCTGGTCCTGCTGGCCCTGCTCGGCGTCGTGCCGGTCATCCTCTACCCCGGCGCGCAGGCGATCCTGCTGTGGAGCGCGCTCCTGGTCGCGGTGACCGCGGTGGACCTCGCTCTCGCGGCCTCGCCCCGGCGGGTGGGAGTGCTCCGGTCACTTCCGGACAGCGTGCGCCTGAGCGAGGACTGCACCAGCTCCCTCGTGCTGCGGAACGACACCTCCCGCACCCTGCGGGGAACGGTCCGTGAAGCCTGGCAGCCCTCCGCCGGTGCGCGCGACCCCGAGCAGTCCCTGACGGTCCCGCCCGGAGAGGCGCGGCGGATGAGCGTGGCACTGCGCCCCTCGAGGCGCGGGATCCTCCGGGTGGAGACGGTCACGATCCGCAGTGCGGGTCCGCTCGGCGTGGCAGCCCGGCAGGTCACGGTTCCCGCCCCGGGAACACTGCGTGTGCTGCCGCCCTTCAACTCGAAGCGCCACCTCCCGTCCAAGTTGCGGCGGCTGCGGGAACTGGACGGGCAGTCGGCGGTGCAGATCAGGGGCGCAGGAACGGAGTTCGATTCCCTGCGCGACTACGTCCGCGGTGATGACGTCCGATCCATCGACTGGCGTGCCACGGCCCGACGACGCGACACCGTGGTACGCACTTGGCGGCCTGAGCGTGACCGGCGCGTCGTCGTCGTCCTCGATACCTCGCGGACGTCCGCGGCGCGCGTCGAGGACGAGCCGCGGCTCGACACGGGTATCGAGGCGGCCCTCCTGCTCGCCGTCCTGGCCGAGCGCGGTGGTGACAAGGTGCACTTCCTCGCCTTCGACCGCCGGCTCCGCGCCCGCGTGGATTCGACCGCCAAGGGAAACCTCCTGGCGTCCCTGGTCTCGGCAATGGCACCGCTGGATTCCGAACTGATCGAGGCCGACTGGTCCCGCCTTCCCGCGCAGGTCCGTGCGGCATCGGCACACCGCTCACTCGTGGTGCTGCTGACCTCCCTCGATTCCGGTGCCGTCGAGGAGGGCCTGCTGCCGGCGCTCCCCGGCCTGACGGAGCGGCACGTGGTGGTGGTGGCCTCGGTCCGTGATCCACGGCTGGAGGAGTTGCGCGCGGATCGGACGACGGCGTCGGCGACCTTCCGTGCGGCGGCGGCGGAACGAGCGCTGCTGGACCGGGAGGCCGTGGCCCACCAGATCCGCGCCCTCGGTGCCGACGTGGTGGACGCCGTTCCCGGTGACCTGCCGCCGCTGCTCGCCGACACCTACATCCGGCTCAAGGCCGCCGGACGACTGTGAGCACGGAACGCCCTCCGCATCGTGGTTGACTGGTGACCTAGGCGAAGGACGTGGCAGATGTGAGCTCGATCTACGAGACGGCGATGGGCAGCGACTTCGGGAAGCTGCAGCCCGAACTCCGGGAGTATTTCGGCGAGGCGGTCGGCAGCGGCCGGTCCGGGCTGGGACGCGGAATCTTCGACGTCGCTGGGTGCCCCGCGTGGTTCGCCCGCCCCGCCTTCCGCCTCACCGCACTGGAGAACGCGTTCTTCCCCGAGTACCACAGCGATGTCCCCTTCACCATCCGGAACTACGCGCACGTGGATCCGTTCGGCCGCCAGGCACTCACCGCTCGGCGTGAGATCGACTTCGGAACCGCTGTCCGCGTCTTCGAGGACACCACGTCGCTGCAGGACGGCGTCCTGACGGACTATGTGGGGAAGCACCGGAGAATGGCCACGCTGCTCTCCTGCTCCGCCACCGCGGCCGGCCGGATCCGCATGGTGTCCTCGCAGACCCGGGTGTTCGCCGGCCTCCGGGTGTCCCTGCCGGACGCCGTCGGTGCGCTCGCGTACGTGGAGCAGTGGTGGGACGACGACGCCGGAGCCTTCCGCATCACCACGAGGGTGGTGCACCGCCAGCTCGGCACGCTCCTCGTGTATGCGGGCCGCTTCGTCTACTCGTACGAGGACTTCGACGGCGTATTGCCGGTCGAGGCCCAGCCGCGGCGCTGGGAAGAGCGCGTCTGAGCCCCGTGCTCGGGTGCTCGCCGCCCTCCGTCACCCCACTAGGTTGGTGTCCATGACTTTCTTCACTGCGTGGCGGTGGATGCAACTCCTGATCGGCCTGTTCCTCTACGGCATCTCACTGGCCATGATGATCCGCGCCACCCTGGGGGTTTCCCCCTGGGACGTCCTCGGCCTCGGTTCGTCGCTGCAGACCGGCATCCCCTTCGGCTTCATGACGAACCTGATCGGGATCGTGGTGCTCCTGCTGTGGATCCCGCTGCGGCAGAAACCCGGGATCGGCACCGTACTCAACGTGCTGCTCGTGGGCCCGAGCGCCGAAGTGGGACTTGTGCTCCTCGCCGAGCCCACCGCCCTCTGGGCACGGATCCTCCTCTTCGCCGGCGGACTGGCCCTCCTCGCCGTGGCCACCGGGCTCTACCTCGGTGCGCAGTTCGGGCCAGGTCCGCGGGACGGGCTCATGACCGGATTGCGCGTCCGTACCGGCCTCCCGATCTGGGCAGTACGCACAGCCATCGAGGGCACCGTACTCCTCATCGGATGGGTGCTCGGCGGACCGGTGGGTATCGGCACGGTGGCCGTGGCCCTGCTGATCGGTCCCCTGGTCAACCTGACGCTGCCACTGTTCCACCTGGACACGCAGCGACGCGCTCGACGTCCCACCGTCACCGGAGCCTGAGCAGCGCCTCCGTATAGCTGGAGGGGAGCCACTCCACGCCGGCACCCGACCCGGCGTCCCCGATCGAACGGAAGCCTTGCCTACCCCCGCTGCCAGCGGTAGGGAGTCGTCGTCGATACCCTGGTGAATCCGGAGCGCTCAAGGATCGGGCGTGAAAACTCGGTCGAGTCGCTGTGGAGGAGTGTCTTCCCCATCTCGAGTGCTGATCGGGCGCGCCGCGCGGTCAATGCCCGGTAGATCCCCTGTCCGCGCCACTCCTTCCGGGTCGCTCCGCCCCAGATCCCGGCGAAGTCGGTTCCGTGCACCGGTTCGAGCCGTCCGGCACTGATGATCCTGCCGTTCGCCTCGGCCACCCACAGTTCCATCCCGTCGCCGATCGAGAGTCTGCGCAGCAGTGCATCCGCCATCTCGAACGAGACGGGGTCGCCGAAGACCTCGTCCTGCATCGCGCTCATCGCACGCACGTCCGGCTCGTCCGTGATCCGCCGCAGCGTCACCTTCCCGGGCAGGGGAACGTCGACGCCGAGTGCCCGGGCGGTTCCGATCATGATCGACTCGCGCTCGTCCGCCACGAACCCCTGCTCCACCAGTGCGTCATGGAGACCGGGAGCATGATCGTGTCCGCGGGTCTTCCATTCGATCCGCGTGATCCCGGGATTCTCCCGGTAGTAGGTCATCACCTCGAGGACCAGCCGACGAATGCTTGCCGCGTCCGGCACTCCCAGCTCTCGGTAGGTGACGAAACCGCGTCCGTGCACGAAGGTCACGAGGCGCAGAGAACCGTGCTGCTTCACCGTGAGGGCGCTCGGCGTCTCCGCATCGGTGCGCAGGCAGTCGTCATAGGCCGCCAGTAATCGTGCGCGTTCTCCGGTCTCGTCCATCCCGTGAGCCTACTGCTGACTCATTGGTCGGCACCAATCGCTGAGGATCAACCTCGGGTCAGCCCTCGACACGCACCTGGTTCAAGGCATCCGCCGTCTGCGCCATCCGAGTGAGCACCCGGACGGAGGAGGAGAGGGACTGGTTCCCCATGCCCTGTAGCGTAGTGATCGTCAGTGCGGTGAGCGCAGACAGGGGCAGACCCACCCGACGCCATCCACGCAGCACGTCCTCCACCAGCGACCGCACCTGCGGGAGCGCGGCGTCGGGCCGCAGGACACCGAGCCACAGCTGCCGTCCGGCCTCGACCTCCTCTGCGAGCAGTTCCCAGGATCGGTCGTCGATGCGTCCGAGCTCCAGCGCGAGCGCCGAGCTCCCGGCCGTCCTCGCCGCTTCGAGGGACACGTCACCACCGCCCACGGACAGCACCGTTCCGGCGGCTCCGGCAGTCCTGGCCGAAGCCGACATCAGCTCCCACGCCTCGGTCGCCTCCCGGCGGTCGACGGCGCGGAGGGTCCGGTATCCGCTCGCCGTCGGAACACGTCCGGTGAGCACCATCTCGGCGTCGGGTTCGTCGACGTGGAGGAGGATGTCCGCTCCCCGTGCCACGGACTGCACCCTCCGCACGTACTCGGCGGCGCCGGCGGCGAGGGACTCGTAGAGCTCACGACGCGCACCCGGATCGATCAGTACCCGCTCGCCGCCGTGCAGGTGCACTCCGGCGGCGAGTGAGAGCGGGCCCTGGAGGTGCAGCACCAGCTGCCGCGCCGGAGACTCCTCGGCACCGGCGACATCGCCGAGTGCGTTGATGTCCGAGGACAGCGCGGACTCTGCCCGCCGCTGGTCCTTGCCGGGCCGCTGCACCAGCCGCCAGCCGTGGGGCTGCAGGTCGAAGGGCAGTTCCACGAGCATCCCGAGAGTGCGTCCGAGGGCGTCGCTTCCCGGCCCTCGTGCGGGCAGGAACGGCAGGAACGGCAGATCGACCCCGCCCAGCTCCCCGCGTACTGCACGGTTCGCCTCGAGGGGGTCGGTACCCGGCCACTCCCCCGCTGCGGTCGCGGCGACGGACGGCGAGTGCCCGGACTCGCCGTCGTCGGGCTCGACGCGCCCGGGTTCAAGCCCCGGCATCGGCACATCCCGCAGCCGAGCTGCTCGGCAGGGGATCGGCGTCCACCGCGTTGCGGTTCTCGGAGATGGCCTGATGGTGGCGGATCACCTCGGAGATGATGAAGTTCAGGAACTTCTCCGCGAAGCCGGGATCCAGCTGCGCCTCCTCCGCGAGCAGGCGCAGACGGGCGATCTGCGCGGCCTCCCGCTGGGGGTCGCCCGCCGGTAGGTCGTGCTCCGCCTTGAGGTGCCCTACCCGCTGCGTCGCCTTGAACCGTTCGGCGAGGAGGTAGACCAGGGTGGCATCGATATTGTCGATGGAACTCCGGACGGAGAGCAGTTCCGCCATCACCTCGGGGGCAACGTCTCCTGCGAGTGAACTGGCCGCCGGGTCGAAGCCGCTGCGTGGATGCGTCATGACTCCAGTCAAGCAGAACCGGGCGCGCCTCCGTGAACCGCGACTAGTCGGCGGACACCAGTTCGGGACGCAACGCTGAACGGGCGGAGTCGATCGTCGCCTGTCCCAGCACACGCGTGCCCTGGTACAGCACCACGGTCTGGCCCGGGGCGACCCCCCGCATCGGCTCCACCAGGCTGACCACGAGCTGCTCGACGTCGTCGGAGGTCTCCACGCGTGCCCGAGCCGCCACCGGATCCCCGTGCGCGCGGACCTGGGCCGTGCAGTCGAACTCCTCGCCGGTCGCCACCTCGCCGATGGGAACGCCTGCCCAGGACACCTTGATGCCCCGCATCTCGTCGATCGCCAGAAGGTGCTCCGGCCCCACCACCACTTCGTTCTGCTTGGGCCTGATCTCGAGCACGAAGCGGGGCTTGCCGTCGGCCGCGGGAGTCCCCAGCTTCAGTCCGCGACGCTGACCGACCGTGAAGGCATTGGCTCCCGGGTGGCTACCGATCCGCTCGCCGTCCACGTCGAGGATGTCCCCCTCGGTCAGCTCGATGCGCTCCTCCAGCCAGCCGCGGGTGTCACCGTCCGGGATGAAGCAGATGTCATGGCTGTCCGGCTTGTTGGCCACGGACAGTCCCCGGCGCTCGGCCTCGGCCCGCACCTCCGCCTTCGACGGCGTCTCCGCCAGCGGGAACATGGAGTGCCTGAGCTGCTCGTGCGTCAGCACACCCAGTACGTAGGACTGGTCCTTCGCCCAGTCCGCGGCCCGGTGCAGCTCCGGGTTGCCGTCGGAGTCCTCCACCACCTTCGCGTAATGGCCGGTGCAGACGGCGTCGAAGCCGAGGGCCAGCGCCTTCTCCAGCAGGGCGGCGAACTTGATGCGCTCGTTGCACCGCATGCAGGGATTGGGGGTGCGCCCGGCTGCGTACTCGGCGATGAAGTCGTCCACCACGTCCTCCTTGAAGCGCTCGGAGAAGTCCCACACGTAGTAGGGGATACCGAGGATGTCGCAGGCGCGCCACGCGTCGCGGGAGTCCTCGATGGTGCAGCAGCCGCGGCTGCCGGTGCGGAGGGTTCCGGGCATGCGCGAGAGCGCGAGATGCACACCGACGACGTCGTGCCCGGCCTCCACGGCGCGCGCCGCCGCCACTGCGGAATCGACACCGCCGCTCATTGCTGCCAGTACCTTCATGATCAAAAACCCGTCCCTGCCGTTCGAATGGTTGATGCGTGCCCGGCCATGCCCGCTGTACGGGCCCGCGCATAGGCCTCGCCGATGGCGGCCACCACCGCGTCAACGTCGGCCGCGGTGGATGTATGCCCCAGGCTGAACCGCTGCGCACCGCGTGCCTCGTCCTCGGTGAGGCCCATGGCCAGGAGGACGTGCGAGGGGCGGGGCACTCCCGCGGTGCAGGCCGATCCGGTGGAGGATTCGATGCCCACGAGATCCAGGAGGAAGAGGAGCGAATCGCCCTCGCACCCGGGGAAAGTGAAGTGTGCGTTGCCGGGCAATCGCGCACCCTCCGGTGCAGGGTGTTCGACCCCCCTGAGTACCGCGTCCGGTATCTCCTGCCGGATCCCTGCGATGAGACGGTCCCGCAGGTCGGCCAGCCGCCGCGCCTCGTCCGGCAGACGGGCGACGGCGTCGTCCGCCGCTGCTGCGAAAGCGGCGACCCCCGCGGTGTCGAGCGTGCCCGATCGGATGTCCCGTTCCTGCCCTCCACCATGCTGCACGGGCGTCAGTGCCACCGCGCGTCCCACCAGGAGTGCACCCACGCCCACCGGTCCGCCCATCTTGTGGGCGCTGACCGCCATGGTGGCGAGCCCGGATTCCCTGAAGGAGACAGGGAGGGAACCGAACGCCTGGACCGCATCGCTGTGCACCGGTACCCCGTACCGCCCAGCCTCCCGTACCACCTCGCGCACGGGCTGCACCGTGCCCACCTCGTTGTTGGCCCACATGACCGTCACGAGGGCAGTGCGCTCCGGTGCTTCCGCGAGAGCGGCCCGGAGAGCATCGAGCGACAGGAGACCCGTCGCATCCACGGGCACCCACACCACGTCCGCTTCCTCGTGGCGCTCGAGCCACTCCACGGTGTCCTGCACCGCATGGTGCTCGATCGAGCTGCAGATGATCCGCGTGCGCGCCGGGTTCTCCGCACGGCGGGCCCAGTAGAGGCCCTTGAGCGCGAGATTGTCGGCCTCCGTGCCGCC
Organism: Arthrobacter sp.; assembly: GCA_030146405.1. Classification (GTDB taxonomy): domain Bacteria; phylum Actinomycetota; class Actinomycetes; order Actinomycetales; family Micrococcaceae; genus Arthrobacter_D. The sequence goes on along the minus strand of JASLBS010000066.1, from coordinate 9,259 downwards.
CGAGGTGAAGATGACCTCCGAAGCGTGCGCCCCGGCTGCGGCGGCGATGATCTCCCGCGCGTCCTCGACCGAGCGCCGGGCACGCCTGCCCGAGCCGTGGAGGGAGGACGGGTTCCCGCTCCGGCTGAGTTCGCGGGTGAGAGCGGCGAGCGCCGGCGCCGAGATCGGCGTGGTCGCCGCATGATCGACGTACACGGGCATGGCTCAATGGTACGGCTGCCCGCCCACGCTGCCGATTCCCGTGTCCGTCATCACTCACCGACGCGGGCCCCCGCTCACCCGGCATTTCCTGCCCCTGGCGGATCAGGTGCCCTTTACGCCGTGTCCCCGCGTAGCCGGCTTCCTTCGGTGAATTCCTTCGATGAATTCCTTCGGTGATTTCCCGTGCCGAACTTCTTGAACCCCTGCTCCGTTGTACCTGAGGCCCCCTCGACGCGCCAGTGGTCGGAGCACCGGTGGTCGCGGCTTTTGTCAGCGGCAGCCGGTGGCTCTAGGGTCAGGTGGTACCGCAACGCCGCCGTATCCGCCGGGCGTCGGGTCCTTCCGTCGCCCTCCGTCCTGCAGAAGTCCTGCTCGGCCGGACGCACCCCCGCATTCACCAGAAAGGCCGGACCCATGGCAGAGGCCCCCCGGAAGTCGTTCTACGACATCCTCGGCGTGCCCCCGGAAGCCGGCGCGAAGGCCATCAAGGATGCCTACCGGCGCGCCGCCCGCAGTGCACATCCGGATCTCGGCGGCAGCGCCGCGCGTTTCCACGACGTCACCGTGGCGTTCGAGACCCTGGGCGATCCGCAACGCCGGGAGCGGTACGACACCGACTCCGGCCGACGCCGCCTGCCGAGCACCGGCACGGCAGAGGCCGGCCGTAGCGCCTCCGCCGGACCTCCAGCCGCCCCGACGCGGATGGAGGACGAGGAGGCCACCGGATCGGCACCCGAGTACGTGCCGACGTTCTCGTCCGCCCGTCCGCCCGCCGTCCCGCTCATCCTCGCCGGCAAGCAGATGCACGGTGCCGCCCGCCAGCCGAAGATGTTCGCGCGGTTGGCGTCCGGTGCGAGAGCACGCATGGACGGGGAACTGCGGACGGCCGCCCTGCTCGAGCGGGCTCTCCTGCCGTCCTATCCCGCGGCCCGACTGGTCAACGGCCTCGAGTTCGACGACCGCGAGAAGACGACGGCGGGCCACGTCCTGCTGGCCGGCTACCGCATGGCCGTGATCGACTCCTTCACCGCGCCTCCGGGGAACTTCTCCTGGGACGGGAGGGCCCTGCGCCACCAGGGCCGCCCCGTCGAGCTCGAGCTGCCCCGCACGGTCCGTGCCGTCCAGGAACTCTTCCCCGACATGAACGTCTCGGGCTGGGTAGTGATCCATGGCGCTCCGGACAACCCCTTCGCGCCGGTCATCGACGTCCCGCCCGGTTTCGACAGGTCGGCACCCACCCTGGTGCAGGTGGTCAACGCAGGAACCGCCATCCGCACCATCCGCTCGTTCCTCGCCTCCGGGCCCTCCCCCAACGTGGTGCAACTCCCCGTGCTCGCGCAGCTGCTCTCCGCCACCGAGAGCTAGGATGGAGCAGTGTTCCGCATCCTCTTCCACACCCCAGAAATACCCGGTAACACCGGTGCGGCCATCCGCCTCGCCGCAGTGGCCGGCGCGGAACTGCACCTCGTGGAACCCCTCGGATTCAGTCTCGAGGACGCGAAGCTGAAACGGGCGGGTCTCGACTACCACGACCTCACGGTGCTGCACGTCCATCCGGATCTCGAGGCCGCCTGGACCGCGCTCCAGCCAGAACGTGTGTTCGCGTACACCTCCGACGGAGACGTCGCCTACACGGATATCGAGTATGCACCCACGGACATCCTGCTGTTCGGGCGCGAGTCCGACGGCCTCCCAGCAGAGGTGAAGCACCATTCCCGCGTCACGTCCCGGGTCCGCGTTCCCATGGTGCCCTCACGCCGATCCCTCAACCTCGCCAACACCGCATCGATCGTGCTCTACGAAGCCTGGCGTCAGCAGGGTTTCGCGGGTGCGCAACGATGATCCACGCCTAGGAGTCCCATGTCCGCTCACCGTGCCGTAGCCCTGCCCGACGGCGGTGCGGAGGACTACGACCTCCTCGCACCCGCCGTCTGGAACCCGGTGAGCAACGCCGTGGTCGCAGCGGCGGACATCCTCGTCGGCGAACGCGTACTCGATGTCTTCGCCGGAACCGGCTCGGGAACCGTACCCGCAGCACAGCTCGCCGGACCGGACGGGCACGTGGACGCCGTCGATCCCTCCTCTCCCCTGCTGGACCTCGCGGCGGCCAAGATCGAGGCCCTGAACCTCGGAAATGTCGCCTTCCACTGCACGGAGCCTGCCTCCTGGACACCCGAGGCCCCGTACGACGCCATTCTGAGCTGCTACGGCATCTTCCTCCTCGACGAGATGGACCGTTCCACGGACCGGTTGATCGGGCAGTTGCGACCGGGTGGCAGGATCGCGATCAGCGTCTGGGACGACGGCGCGCTGGAGCCGCTCGGAGAGCTCCTTCGAGACAGCCTCACCCACTCCGGGGAGGCCGTACCCGGCACTCCGTTCGTCGTGGAGAATTGCGCGAGGCTGGCCGACCCGGACAGGCTGCATGCCTGGCTGACAGCCCGCGGGCTCACCGACGTCTCCGTGGAGCAACTCGGCCTCACCGTACCCCTCGAACCCGACTACGCCTGGTCGCTGGCACTCGGTAGCGGTTACCACGCGCTGCTGCCGGATGACCTTGATGCACTCCAGCTGGTTCGCCGCGCATTCCTGGAGCGTCTCGACGGGAGCATCGTCCTCAATGCCGACTCGCTGATCGCGGTGGGGACGTACCCCGCGGAGCCGGTCTGAGCCGAAGCCATCCGGCGGCAGACCAGCTCCGAATGGTAGATGTCAGCGGCAGGACCTCGAGACGGCAAGGACGGTGGGACGGTGCCAGCGCAGCGTGAACGGATCCGCCTCCTCCCCCACGGCCCACCCTCGGTTGTTCGGTTTGGGACCCCCGGCGCTTTATGCTGGATCCCTATGGAAACGCCAGGACGAAGCCGGGTCAGTCCCATCACCCCCAGAGCAGACCAGGAGACGGACCGCGATGCCCCTCCGTCACTGACAGACCTCCTGCTCCGGGTGGCCCAGCAGGACCAGGCTGCCTTCGCGTCGTTCTACGAACAGACCTCCCGGCGGGTCTACGGACTGGCGCGACGCGTCCTGATCGATCCGGAGCTCAGCGAGGACGCCACCCAGGAGGTGTTCCTGCAGGTGTGGAACACCGCCGAGCGGTTCAATCCGGCCATGGGTAGTCCCATGGCCTGGCTGATGACCCTGGCACACCGGCGCGCGGTGGACAGGGTGCGGTCCGAACAGAGCGCCACGGACCGGGAGGCACGGTACGGCGCAGCAACGCAGACCATCGATCATGACGACGTCGTCGACACGGTGTCGCAACGCCTCGAGGCGGAGAGCGTGGTCCGCTGTCTGAGAACCCTCACCGCCACCCAGCAGGAATCGGTGCAGCTCGCCTACTACGGCGGACTCACCTACCGCGAGGTGGCCGAGAAACTCGGCGTCGCGGTACCGACGATCAAATCAAGAATCCGAGATGGATTACTCCGGCTGAAATCCTGTCTGGGGGTGATGTGAGATGCAGGACAAGGATATGAACAGACAATTCGCAGCAGACCTGGATACGGACCTGGCACGGGGACATGTCCTCGAATGGGCAGAGCTGTATGCACTGGACGCCATCAGCGCCGAGGAGCGCACCCGTCTCGACGCGTTCCTGTCGGAAACAGCCCCTGGAACCAGCGCGATGTTCGTCGAGCGGGTCCGAGCCTGCCGGGAGACGGTGACCGCGGCCTACACGATCGACGAGATCGAGCCGCCGGCCGACCTGTTCGACCGCATCATGGCACAGCTGCCCGAGGGTTCCGGAACCGCATCGCGTCCGATCGACGGCGGCGCAGTCGAGCTGCCCTCACTTCAGGAGCCCGCGGCACAGGACGAGCTCGCAGACCGCAGGGCTGCGAAGGCGTCCGGACTCTCGCGTGCCGGCCGCTGGGTCGTCGCTGCCGCAGCGGCTGCGGTACTCGCCGTAGGTGGGGTCACCATCGCCCAGAACCTGCAGCAGACCACGCTGGAGCAGCAGGTTCTCCAGGCCTCGGATGTCCGGTCGGAGCAGCTGACCCTCGACGCCGGGGGTACCGCCGAGATCGCGGTCTCCGGTGAGGAGGATGCCGCGGTCGTGACCCTGAGCGGCGTCCCGGCGCCCGCCGAGGGCCGGGTCTACCAGATGTGGCGGATCCCCGCCGATGGTTCCGACCCCGTCTCGGTGGGCACCATGACCGGGGACGACGTTGCGGGAACGAAGGTGACGGAACTTCCGGGGATCGGCGGGATCAGCGCGATCGCCCTGACGGTGGAGCCCGAGGGTGGATCGGAGACACCGACGATGCCCGTGGTCGCTCAGATTCCGCTGGGCGCCTGAGCCGCACGCTGTTCAGTGGAATCGAGAAAAGGACCCCCGTCAGGATACGACGGGGGGCCTTCTGTCGAACAGGGGGCTCCGTCGTCCTCGACGACGAGCAGGACCATCGCACCGCGCGTCCCGGATGCTTCAGAAGCCGGCGATGGTGTCCTCGGTGTTGACGCCCACCACATGGAACGTTTCCGCACTGTGCTCCGGCGGGAGACCTCCGCGGCGGGCGTTCTCCTGCAGGATGGTACGGACTCTCGCCTGCATCCTCTCCACGTCCGGGTGCTGGCTGCGGTGCGCGGAGATGGCGGCCACCTTCAGGTCCTCCGAGCCCGTCACGTCCACGTACCGGTTCTCCAGGTGTGCCGGCCCTCCGTAGAACCACAGCCAGGGTACGCGGTAGCTCTGCAACCCCGCGGCGGCGAGTTCCGGGTACGCGAAGGGGTTCTCCACGGCAGGGTAGACGGCCCTCGTCACTGCCTCGCCGCAGGCCAAATGGTCGGGATGACTCTTCTGGATGCGGTCCCAGGCACGATCGGGATGCATGGACAGCACGATGTCGGGCCGCACCTGGCGCATCCGGCGCACGATCTCCCGGATCACGGTGTCCGAGGCTTCGAGGAAGCCGTCCGGCTCACCGAGGAACGTCACGTCGGTGACGCCGACCAGCTGCGCGGCGGCCAGTTGCTCCTCGCGTCGCAGGGCCGCGATCCCGGGCCGGTCCTCGTCGGAGAATCCGCCGGCATCACCGTCCGTCAGGATGCAGTAGCTCACCTCGGCGCCCTCACCGGTCCAGCCGGCAATGGTGGCCGACGCCCCGAAGTCGATGTCGTCGGGATGGGCGGCGAAGACCAGGACGCGCTGAGGCGTGTCCTTTCCCTGTTCGTTGCTCATACGCTAGAGCCCACGCTTCCGGATCTCCTCGGTGGCCTGGGGCAGCACCGAGAAGAGGTCACCGACGATCCCGAAATCGGCGATCTCGAACACGGGCGAATCGGCGTCCTTGTTGACGGCCACGATCACCTTCGACGTCTGCATCCCGGCCCTCTGCTGGACGGCGCCGGAGATCCCCACCGAGATGTACAGCTGCGGGGACACGGTCTTCCCGGTCTGCCCGATCTGCGCCGAGTGCTCGATCCACCCGGCATCCGTGGCAGCCCTGGACGCACCTACGGCACCACCGAGGGCATCCGCGAGTTCCTCGAGGGGCGTGAAGTTCCCCTCCACTCCCCGGCCCCCGGCCACGATCACGCGGGCCTCGGCGAGTTCGGGTCTGCCGCTGACCGGCTTCTCGACGCGTCCGGTGATCCGTGCCGCAGCACGGGGCATCTTCACCGCAACCGATATCCCTCGCGGCGACGACGGCAGCCCGGCCTCCGTGGCCTCGACGCTGTTGGGCTTGACCGTCAGGATCGTGGTGGCCGTGGTGACCCGGCACGTGACCGTGTAGGAACCCGCGAAATCCGACTTCGTCGCCGCGAGGTCGGCAGCCAGGTCCACGACGTCGGTGATCACACCCGCTTCGAGCCTGATCCCGGCCCGCGCAGCGATCTCCTTGGCCTCATAGGTGTTACCGAGGAGCACGATCTCCGCTCCCGCCGCTCGGACGGCCTCGGCGAGGAACGCGGCCTTGCCCGCCACGAGAACGTCGGCGACGGCGCCGTCCTCCGGCCTGTAGTACTCCTGCACGCCGTAGGAGCCGACCCCGTCGAGGTAGGCCTGACCCGGTACCTCCGCGACGGCGACGGCGGGGTCACCGAGGGAGGCTGCGAGGGAGAGGAGCTCGCGCTCGCTCTTGGCGAGCGTTGCGCCCGGATTGTCGAGGAACACGAGGACAGAGGTCATGGCGAGGTCTCCTGGGACGGTTCGAAGGGATGGCGGGTCAGAGCAGTTTCTGTCCCGCGAGGAAGTCGACGAGCCGGATGCCGGCGTCGCCCTCGTCCGTGATCACGATGCCCTGGGTGCGCGGCGGCCTCGGGGCTGCCGCCTCGACCCGGGTCCAGGATCCGGCAGGTCCCACCTCGTCCGGCTGCAACCCGATGTCGGCCAGCGAGAGCACCCGGATCTGCTTCTTCTTCGCAGCCATGATCCCCTTGAAGTTCGGGTACCGGGGCTCATTGATCTGGTCCGTCACGGAGACGAGAGCGGGAAGGGTCGCCTCGATGGTCTCGGCGAAGGTGTCGTTGTCCCGCCGGGCCGTGAGCTGCCAGCCCGAGTCCCCGGGCACCAGTTCGAGCGACGCCGCGAAGGTCACCTGCGGCAGCATGAGGCGTTCCGCGAGCTGCGCGGGCACCAGGGACGTCTCGCCGTCCGTGGAGGCCATGCCCGTCAGGATGAGGTCGTAGGGTCCCGCTTCCCGGAGAAGAGCGGCGAGTGCCTTGGAGGTAGCAGCGGCGTCGGAGCCCTCCAGCGCAGCGTCGGTGAGATGGACGCCGTCGTCCACACCGATCTGCAGGGACTTCTTGACCGCGTTCACCGCTGCGGCCGGACCCATGGTGAGCGCTGTGATCCGATGACCCGCTGCGGCTCCGCCATGGGCCTCGACGAGCTGGAGGGCTGCCTCCAACGCGTACTCGTCGAGTTCCGAGAGGATGCTCTCACTGCGCACCGTGGTCAGGTCGTCGTCGCTGATGTGCCGATCGAACTGGGCGTCCGGCACATGCTTGACCAGAACCGCGATACGCAGTCCTCCTGCTGAGACCTCGTCCATTCCTGACCTTCTCCCTCCGGCGGGCTTCCCTTGCGTCTAGCTAACCACAGGGCGGTGACGGTACTCGCCGCCCGAGCACCGGCCGGCGGGGACACCGGCCGGGTGGGGAACCCTCCGGTCCAGGCACCGTTCGGCCCGAATGCTACGAAGGGCGGCCCCGGCGTCCGGGACCGCCCTTCGCGGCGGAGTCTGCCCTACTGCTCCGAGGCCGCCGTCAGGGTCGCCTCGAGGGTCTGCGCGTTCCCACCGCGGATGATCTCGATGGGGACCTGCTGGTCCGCGGCCTGGATGCGCACAGCCGCGGTCAGGGACTGCGGATCGGTGATGGTGTACGTGCCCACCTTCGTGATCACGTCCCCCTCCCGCAGGGAGGCGCCGGCAGCGGGTGAGTCGGGCTCCACCGATTCGACGAACGCGCCGGCCGAGAAGGTCGATCTGCTCTGCGCCCCGTCACTGGGGGCAGCACTGACGCGGACCCCCAGGAAACCGTGCGTCGCCTCCCCGTTCTCGATGATCTCGTTGGCGATCCGCTGCGCGTAGTTGATCGGGATCGAGAAGCCCACACCGATGTTCCCGGTGGACTCACCGGTACCTCCCGACGCGATGGCCACGTTGACACCGATGATCCGGCCGTCCGAGTCCACGAGCGCCCCACCGGAGTTGCCCTGGTTGATCGCCGCGTCGGTCTGGATGACATTGAGGAAGATCGAGCCCTGGGCCTGGGTCTGCTGTCCGCCCGATCCTCCCGGAGGCAGGAAGTTGAATCCCTCTCCGTCGTCCGATTCCGCGCTGTCGGGCTGATCCTCCGGCACTGCGGAGGAGGCGACACTGATGGTGCGGTTGAGCGTGGAGACGATACCGTCCGTCACCGTTCCGCTCAGGCCGAGTGGAGCTCCGATGGCGATCGCGGTGTCCCCGACGTTGAGCTCGTCGGAATTGCCGAGCGTCGCCGCCGTGAGGTCCGGAGCATCGATCTTGACGACGGCGAGGTCGCTGAGCGGATCGGTTCCGACGACACTGCCGGCGAAGACCCGCCCGTCATTGAGCTTGACCTCGATGGACGGGTCCGAGACCTGGCCGCCCAGGGTGACCACGTGCGTGTTGGTGAGGATATGTCCGTCGGTGTCGAGGATGATGCCGGAACCCGATCCACCGGCACTCGGACCGCTGACGGCGATGGTGACCACGCTCGGTGACGCCGTGACCGCCGCCCCCGTGATGGTGTTGACGTCGTCGGTGTTGTTCACCACGATCGACTCCGGCGCGGATTGCGACCCGTTGCCCGAGGAGGACGTGCTCATCGTAGTGAAGCCGGCAGTCGCGACGCCGCCGCCGATCAGCCCTGCGGCGAGGACACCTGCGGCGAAGGTGGCGAGTCCGACCCTCCTGCGCTCCTTGGGCCGACCGTTCCCGGCGGGTGCGGAATCCTGCGCGCCGTAGAAGGGCTGGTGCGCGGAGTAGGCCGGATGCGTTGCCGACGCGGTGTCCCGGAACCCGTGCGGTGCAGCGGTTCCCGATCCCGTGGGAGGCCCGAACGCGGACTGGGTGGCCGTCGTCGGGGTGTCGCCGGACCGGATGTCCTGCTGTCGATCATTCCGATCAGAACCCCAGGACGGCGGAGTCGAGGGCTGGGGAGGAAGAGGGCGATCCGAAGCGCCCGAATCCGGCTGCTCGTTCATGGGAGTCCTTTCGTTGCTGTCGACTACATCTTCGCAACGTTGTCTGGAGGAAATGCATGTGTTCGCTGTGCGGCGTCTGGGAGTCCGCTGGAGGGCTCGCGATGAATCGTGCCCCTCCTGAGGACCATGTCTCCAGTATCCTCCGGCGTCCCGATCGGTACACCGGAACGGACGGGCGTACCGGCTTGTTCTGCCGCGGGCGTACAGGTGCTACCGCTTTCCCTGCCTCTCTCGCCGTGCAGGAGGGCTGGACGACGACGGCGGTGGACGCTCCTGGGTGCCGACCATACAATCGGGAGTCAGGGAGCCTCCGGCATCCGCCGCCCAGTCCCGGGACCGGTGGGTCCGGGGAGCACGGTGAGGGGTCGAAGATGCGAA
>JASLBS010000052.1 GCA_030146405.1 Arthrobacter sp. | reverse complement strand
AGCGCGGGCATGCAGTACTCGGTGGCGAACTCGTCGCGGGCGTCGGCCACGTAGGCCTCGACGGCGCCGCAGCCGAGCGCTCGCTGGCGGATGGTCTCGAGCGACTCGCCGCCCTGTCCGACGTCGACGGCCACGGCGATCACCTCGGCCCCGGTGGCTTCGGCGATCCAGCCGATGGCGACGGAGGTGTCTAGTCCGCCTGAATAGGCGAGGACGATGCGTTCGGTCACGGGGATTACTCCTTCGATTGTCCGGGCGGGTGCCCGTTCTGGGTCTTCTGGTGGGTGTCGGCGGCCGGGACGGCCGCAAGCACCCGGGTCTGCAGCCAAGCGTAGCCGCGCGGGCATCAGGCCTGCTCGGGAGCTCCCTGGGATTCCTGCGCGAGGCCGAGGAACCGCTCGGCCACGGCGGCGCCGCCGTCGCCGTCGCGGGTCACGAGCATCACGGTGTCGTCCCCCGCGATGGTCCCGAGGACGGACGGCAGCACCGAGTGGTCGATCGCCAGGGCCAGGAAGTTGGCCGCTCCCGGCGGGGTGCGCAGGATCACGATGTTCCCCGACGCCTCGGCCGTGACCAGCAGTTCGTTGCAGAGCTTCGCGAGCCGGGCATCGAGGCTCTCCTGGGAGACTCCACTCTGCACATGGCGGCCACCACCCTCCACGGGCACGGCGTACACCAGGGCGCCCTCGGCTCCGCGGACGCGCACCACACCCAGTTCCACGAGATCGCGGGAGAGGGTCCCCTGGTTCACCTGGACGCCGTCGGCGGCCAGGAGGGCTGCGAGGTCCCCCTGCGAGCGCACGGACTGCGCCGTCAGCAGGGTGGTGATGCGCGCGTGGCGTGCGGTCTTGGTGGTGGGCCGTGCCGAGTCGCGCTGCACGGTCACGGTGTGCGCCCCGGGCCGTCGGGCTCCGCGGACCGGGCCACCAGCCAGGTCATGAGGGCCTTCTGCGCGTGCAACCGGTTCTCCGCCTCGTCCCACACCACCGACTGCGGGCCGTCGATCACATCCGCTGCGATCTCGTACCCGCGGTAGGCGGGCAGGCAGTGGAGCACGACGGCGTCGGGTGCGGCCTGCGCCATCGCCGCGGCGTCCACGGCGTAGGCACGGAACAGTTCCTGCCGCGCCGCCTTCTCGTCCTCCTGGCCCATGGACACCCAGGTGTCGGTGGCGACCACGTCCGCGTCCGCCAGGGCTTCGGCGGGGTCCGTGGTGACCAGCACCGATCCGCCGGTCTGCGCCGCGCGTTCCTCGGCGGCCGCGACGACGGCGGGGTCCGGGAGGAACCCGTCAGGTCCTGCGACCCGCACGTGCATGCCGGCGGTGACGCCCGCGAGCAGGTAGGAGTTCGCCATGTTGTTGGCGGCGTCCCCGAGGTAGGTCATGGTCAGGCCGGCGAGGGTGCCCTTGTGCTCCCGGATGGTGAGCAGGTCCGCGAGCAGCTGGCAGGGGTGGTAGTCGTCGGACAGGGCGTTGATCACCGGGACGCGGGACGCCGCGGCCATCTCCTCCAGCCCTGCCTGGGCGTAGGTGCGCCAGACGATGGTGGCGACCATCCGCTCGAGGACCTTCGCGGTGTCGGTGATGGACTCCTTGTGGCCGAGCTGGGAATCACCCGCCCCGATGATGAGGGGTACACCGCCCAGGTCGGCGATCCCGGTGGCGAAGGACACGCGGGTGCGGGTGGAGGTCTTGTCGAAGATCACGGCCACGGTCCTCCGTCCGGATCCCTCCCCCGCGTAGGGCGCGGAGGAGTACGGTGCGGCCTTGAGTTCCGCAGCGAGGTCCAGGACCTCCGCCTGCTCGGCGGGTGAGAGATCGGTGTCCACGAGGAAGTGGCGTGTCATGGTGTTGCCTCCCGGGCAGTGGTGAGGATCGAGGGCAGGGCGTCGAGGAAGGAGGCCGCCTGCTCCCGCGTCAGGATGAGCGGTGGGGCGAGGCGGAGGGTGGCCGGCCCGGTCGCGTTGATGATGAACCCGGCTGCCAGGGCGGCGTTCACCACGGACGGGGCGTTGCCGTCCACGAGGTCGAAGCCGATGAGCAACCCCTGTCCCCGCACCTCCGCGACACCGTCGAGATCGGCCAGGCCGGCGCGGAGGAGGCTGCCGACGTCCGAGACGTGCCGCAGTGCGTCGGTTGCCTCCAGGGTGTGCAGCGTGGCGAGCCCCGCGGCCGTGGCCACCGGGTTGCCGCCGAAGGTGGTGCCGTGCTGCCCCGCGGTGATGAGCGAGGACACACTCTCCCCGAAGGTGACGAGGGCGCCGATCGGGAAGCCCCCGCCGAGTCCCTTGGCGAGGGTCATGGCGTCGGGCACCACGTCCTCGACGGCCTGGTGCGCGAACCAGCGGCCGGTCCTCCCGATGCCCGACTGCACCTCGTCGAGGATCAGCAGGGCTCCGTGCTCGCGGGTCAGCTCCCGGGCGGCCCGCAGGTAGTCGGCGGAGAGCGGGCGCACCCCGGCCTCGCCCTGGATGGGTTCGAGGAACACGGCGGCCACGGTGTCGTCCATGGCGCGGCGGAGGGCGTCGACGTCGTCGAACGGGATGTGTTCCACCCCTCCGGGCAGCGGCTCGAACGGCTCGCGGTAGGCCTGCTTGGAGGTCAGCGCGAGCGCCCCCATGGTCCTGCCGTGGAACGCGCCGTCGAGTGCGAGGATGCGCCGGCGCCCCGGGGAGGAGTTCCGGCGGGCGAGCTTGAAGGCCGCCTCGAGCGCCTCGGCGCCGGAGTTGGTGAAGAAGACCCGCGAGCCGGCCGGGGCCGCTGAGAGGGTGAGGAGTTTCTCGGCGAGCGCCACCTGCGGAGGGCTCGTGAAGAAGTTGGAGACGTGGCCGAGGGTGGCGAGCTGGCTCGAGATGACCGAGGTCACGAACGGGTGCGCGTGGCCCAGGGCGTTGACGGCGATCCCACCGAGGAGATCGAGGTACTGGTTGCCGTCGGCGTCCCACACGTGGCAGCCCGAACCGCGGACCAGCACGCGCTGCGGCGTGCCGAAGACACCCATCAGCGCACCGTTGTAGCGGGCGAGCCAGGCCGCGCCGGAGTCGCCCCCGGTGAGGTGCTGGACGGCGGAGCTGTCCGAGGACTGCGCGGCTTTCCCTGCTGCTGCGGGTCCGGTCATGGCTGCACTCCTGCGGTGTCGGTTCCGGTGCCCCGGGTGGAGGCGGGCCCGTCGGGTACCACCTGGGTACCGATGCCCGCGGTGGTGAAGGTCTCCAGCAGCATCGAGTGCTCGAGCCGGCCGTCCACGATGTGTGCCCGCTCCACGCCGCCCTCCACGGCCCGCAGGCACGCAGCCATCTTGGGGATCATGCCGGACTGGAGCCTGGGCAGGAGTGCCCGGAGCTCCGTCGCGGGAATCGAGGAGATGAGGGAGTCACGGTCGGGCCAGGAGGCGTAGAGCCCCTCCACGTCCGTGAGGATGACCAGCTTCGAGGCACCGAGGGCCACGGCCAGTGCCGCGGCGGCCGAATCCGCGTTGACGTTGAGCACCTGCCCGGTGGGATCGCCGTCGGCGTCGTGCTCCGGTGCCACCGTGGAGATCACCGGGATGCGCCCGGCCTCCAGGATGTCGAGGATCGCCCCGGGGTGTACCTCGGTGACCTCGCCCACGAGCCCGAGGTCCACCTGCTCACCGTCCACCACGGTGCCCGTCCGTACCGCACGGAGCAGGCCGCCGTCCTCGCCCGAGAGCCCGACGGCGTAGGGGCCGTGCGAGTTGATGAGTCCCACCAGTTCGCGGCCCACCTGGCCCGTGAGCACCATGCGCACCACGTCCATCGCCTCGGGCGTCGTCACCCGGAGTCCGCCCTTGAACTCGGACTCCAGCCCCAGCCGGTCCAGCATCGCGCTGATCTGCGGGCCGCCGCCGTGCACCACCACGGGCCGGACACCCACGTGGTGGAGGAACACGATGTCCTCCGCGAAGGCCCGGCGCATGGAGTCGTCCACCATGGCGTTGCCGCCGTACTTCACCACCATGGTGGTGCCGGTGAAGCGTCGGATCCAGGGCAGTGCCTCCATGAGGGTGGCGGCCTTGTCCTGCGCCCTGAGCGTGGAGGCCGAGGGCGTTGCCGGGTGGGTCATCGAAGGTCCTCTCAGCTCGAGTAGGCGGAGTTCTCGTGCACGTACTCGTGCGTGAGGTCGTTGGTCCAGATGGTGGCGCTCGCGGTACCGGCGGCGAGGTCGATCTCCACGGTGACGTCGCGGCCCGTGAGATCCACGAGGTCACGGGATTCGCCGATGCCCCCGTCGCGGCAGATCTGCACACCGTTCATGGACACGTTGAGCCGGTCCGGTTCGAAGACGGCGTCCGTGGTCCCCACCGCGGCGAGCACACGGCCCCAGTTCGGATCGTTGCCGAAGATGGCGGTCTTGAAGAGGTTGGACCGTGCCACGGAGCGGCTCACCACTTCGGCGTCCCGCTCGGATGCCGCGTTGATCGTGCGGACGGCGATGGTGTGGCTGGCCCCCTCGGCGTCGTTGATGAGCTGCCCGGAGAGGTCCAGGCAGACATCCGTGAGGGCGGCGGTGAACTGCGCCTGGTCCGGGGCGATGCCCGCCGCCCCGGAGGCGAGGAGCACCACGGTGTCATTGGTGGACATGCAGCCGTCCGCGTCCGTGCGGTCGAAGCTGACACGCGTGGCCTCGCGCAGGGCGGCGTCCAGGGCGGCGGCGTCGAGGGCCGCGTCCGTGGTCAGCACCACGAGCATGGTGGCGAGACCGGGAGCCAGCATTCCCGCACCCTTCGCCATCCCGCCGATCGCGTAGCCCTCGCTCGCGCTGTCGGCGGTGGCCGGGTAACGGGCCTCCTTGGACACCGAGTCGGTGGTCATGATCGCCTCGGCCGCTCCCGGCCCGCCACCGCGTCCCAGCGAACCGGCGGCGTCGGCGACCCCGGCGAGGAGAAGGTCCATGGGCAGCTGCTCACCGATCAGGCCGGTGGAGCAGACGAAGACGTCGGTGGCCGAGGCTCCGAGCAGTTCGGCGGTCGCCTCGGCGGATCGATGCGTGTTCTGGAAACCTTCCGCACCCGTGCACGCGTTGGCACCGCCGGAGTTCAGGAGCACCGCGTCCACGCGCCCGTCGGAGACCACCTGACGTGACCAGAGCACGGGCGCTGCCATCACCCGGTTGGTGGTGAACACGGCGGCCGCGTTCTGCAGCGGGCCGTCGTTCACCACGAGGGCGACGTCGGGTTTCCCCGTGCTCTTGAGTCCGGCAGCGACTCCTGACGCGCGGAAACCGCCTGGATAGGTGATACTCACGGTGCGATCCCCTGGATGGTGAGGCCCGCGGTCTCGTCGAGTCCGAGGGCGATGTTCATGGACTGCACGGCTCCGCCGGCGGTCCCCTTGGTGAGATTGTCGATGGCGCTGCTGACGATCACGCGGCCCGCGTGCTCGTCGAAGGCCAGCTGCAGGCTCGCGTAGTTCGAGCCCAGCACTGATTTGGTGGCGGGCCAGGAGCCCTCCGGGAGGATCCGGACGAACGGCTCCCGGGCGTAGGCGGACTCCCAGGCCTCCCGCAGTCGGGCGGCGTCGACGCCGGGGCGTACCCGGGCCGTGGCGGTGGTGAGGATGCCGCGCGCCATCGGGGCGAGGGTGGGCGTGAAGGACAGCGACACGCGCTCGCCCGCCGCGAGGCTGAGGCCCTGTTCCATCTCGGGGGTGTGCCGGTGTCCGCCACCCACGCCGTAGGGGCTCATGCCACCCATCACCTCCGAGCCCAGGAGGTTCGGCTTCGCGGCCTTGCCGGCACCCGAGGTACCGGAGGCGGAGACGATCACGACGTCGTCGGGTTCGAGGAGGCCGGCGGCGAATCCGGGGGTGAGCGCCAGGAGCACACTGGTGGGATAGCACCCGGGAACGGCGATGCGCCGTGCGCCTGCCAGATCCGCGCGGCAGCCCGGCAGCTCGGGCAGTCCGTAGGGCCAGGTGCCGGCATGGGCGGAACCGTAGAACTTCTCCCATGCGGCGGGATCCTGCAGGCGGTGATCGGCACCGGCATCGATCACGAGCGTGTCCGGGGACAGCTGGGCGGCGATCTCCGCGCTGGCCCCGTGCGGTAGGGCGAGGAAGACGACGTCGTGCCCCGCGAGGACCTCCGGCGTGGTGTCCTGGAGCACCCGGTCCGCCAGGGCGTGCAGGTGGGGCTGGAGTGCGCCGAGGGGTGACCCTGCATTGCTGTGCGCCGTGATCGCCCCGACCTCGATGTCCGGATGGTTCGCGAGGAGGCGCAGGATCTCTCCCCCGGCGTAGCCGCTGGCGCCGGATACTGCTGCGGTGAACGTCATACTCCGACCCTACAGCAGAACTATGCACAGGTGCACATAGTTATGCACCAGGTCTTCCTCGGCACCCGCGGTACACCCCGGGAATAGCATGGGGGCACGCCACCGAAAGGATCAGCACCATGCCCTCAGCCATCGTTCTCACCGAAGCGGGCGGCCCGGACGTCCTCACCCTCGCTCCGGTCGACCGCCCCGACCCCGGACCCGGTCAACTCCTGGTGAGGGTCGCAGCGGCCGGCGTGAACTTCATCGAGACCTATCAGCGCAGCGGTGCCTACCCCGTGGAGTACCCGTTCACGCCCGGGGCAGAAGCAGCCGGCACGGTGGAGGCCCTCGGTCCGGGAGTGGACGGTTTCGCCCCCGGTGACCGGGTCGCCTTCGCCGAAGGAGCGGCCACCTACGCCGAGTTCGCCGTGGTCGATGCGGAGAAAGCGTTACCGGTGCCCGACGGCGTGGACCTCGAGACGGCAGCTGCCCTCCCCCTCCAGGGCATGACCGCCCACTACCTCATCAACTCCACCTTCCCGGTGCAGCAGAACCAGACGGCGCTCGTCCATGCCGGAGCCGGTGGGGTGGGACTGCTGCTCATCCAGCTGCTCAAGGCGAAGGGGGCCCGGGTGATCACCACCGTCTCCACGCCGGACAAGGAGGAACTGGCGCTCGGCGCCGGGGCCGACGACGTGCTGCGCTACGAAAGCTTCGCCGACGCCGTCCGGACCCTCACCAACGGCACAGGCGCCGACGTCGTCTTCGACGGCGTGGGAAAGGCGACGTTCGACGAGTCGCTGCGCTCGCTGCGGATCCGGGGCACCCTGGTGCTGTACGGCGCGGCGTCCGGTGCGGTGGAGCCCTTCGACCTGCAGCGGCTCAACAGCGGCGGGTCACTCTTCGTCACCCGTCCCACCCTCGCGCACCACCTGCTCTCGTCCGAGGAGAGGCGCTGGCGTTCGGAGGAACTGTTCGGCGCAGTCACCTCCGGCGCCCTGTCCGTCCGGATCGGCGCGCGCTATCCGCTGGCCGACGCCGCCCGGGCCCACGAGGATCTCCAGGCGAGGCGCACCACCGGGAAGGTGCTGCTGATCCCCTGAGCAGCCTGCCCGGAACGCGGAAGGCCCGCCCCCTCCTGAGGAGGGGGCGGGCCTTCCGTGGTCGGACGGAGCGGATCAGCGCTGGACGGCGCCGAAGCGTTCTGCTGCGAGGGCCACGGCGGCGTCCCGGGCCGCGCTCGCCTCGTCCGCCGTCAGGGTGCGGTCCGGAGCACGGAAGCGGAGGGCGAAGGCGAGGGATCTGCTTCCCTCGGGAATGCCCTGGCCCGAGTAGACGTCGAAGAGGCTGACGTCCTCGAGGAGCTCCCCTGCACCCTCGCGGAGTGTCTCCAGCAGATCGCCCGCCACCACGCCGGCCTCCACCACGAGGGCCACGTCCTGTGTGGCCGGCGGATAGGTGGACAGCGCCCTGGCGACGATTACGTCCGCGGCGGCGTCGAGCAGCAGGTCCGCCTGGACCTCGAGTGCCACGGTCCGCGCGGGGAGGTCCTGCGCGGCGATCAGCGTGGGGTGCAGCTCACCCGCGTAGCCCAGCACCTCACCGCTTCTCAGCAGCACCTGCGCGGTACGCCCCGGGTGGAAGGCCTGGTGGCTGCCCTGCCGGACCACGACGTCCACTCCGGCGGTCTCCGCCATCAGGCGCACGGTGTCCACGGCGTCCGCCCAGTCCCAGGGGCGGGGCGTCACACCGGCGGACGGCGCCGTCTCGTGGCCCGTGAACAGAGCCGCGACGGTGTGGGGCTGATCCGGGATGCCGGCATCCAGACCATCGAGGACGTCGTCGTCGGGCCGAATCCCCAGCGGCGGGATGGACCCGCTGCCGAGCGGTCCGTCCGGGAGGAACACCGAACCGGCCTCGAACAGCGCCAGGTCCCGGAACCCGCGCGAGTTGTTCCGCTTGGCGAGTTCCACGAGGCCGGGCAGCAGTGATCGGCGCAGGTAGCCGAGTTCCGCACTGAGCGGATTGGCGAGCTTCACCGAGGGCACGGCGGCACCCTCCTCGGCCGAACCGAAGGTCGCGTTCGCCCTCTCGCTGACGAACGGGTACGCGAGCACCTCGGTGAGGCCCGCCGCGGCGAGCGCGTTCACGAGGCGACGACGCTGCTGCTGCAGGCGCGTCAGTCCTCGCCCCGGAGGTGCCACCGGCAGCGTCGAGGGGATCGTGTCGTAGCCGACGAGCCGGATGATCTCCTCGGTGAGGTCCTCGCGCGTCTCGAGGTCGGTCCGCCAGCTCGGGACCGTGACGCGGTAGCCGCCGTCGGTGTCCGCCACGGACGCCCCGAGATCGGTGAGCGTGCCCCTGATCTGCTCGGGGGTGAACTCCCGCCCGATCAGCCGTGCGGGGAAGTCGGCCGGGAGTTCCACCACGCGTGGCTCGGGGGCCCGTCCGACATCGGTGGCGGTGTCGTCGGCGGTACCGCCGGCGAGCTCGAGGAGCAGTTCGACGGCGCGCTGCGCGGCGATGTCCGCCACGTTCCAGTCCACCCCGCGCTCGAAGCGCTTGGACGCCTCGGACGGCAGGCGATGGCGGCGACGGGACCTGCCGATCCCCACCTCCTCGAAGTGCGCGGCCTCGATCAGGACGTCGCGGGTGCTGGCCGAGACCTCGGTGGCGGCGCCACCCATGACCCCGGCGATACCGATCGGTCCGGAGCCGTCCGTGATGAGCAGGTCCTCGGGGTCGAGCGTGCGTTCCCTGTCGTCGAGCGTCCGCAGCTTCTCGCCGGGAACGGCCCGCCGGACCACTATCTCGCCCGAGAGCGTGTCGAGGTCGTAGAAGTGCAGGGGCTGGCCGAGTTCCAGCATCACGTAGTTGGAGATGTCCACCACGAGGGAGATGGAGCGGATGCCGGCGAGGCGGAGGCGCGCGGACAGCCACGGCGGCGTGGGCCGCGAAGGGTCGACGCCGCGCACAGTGCGAGCCACGAAGCGGTCGCAGCCGGGCCTGCCGTAGATCGGTGCCGAGTCCTCGAGGCGCACCGGGTGGCCCGGCCCACCGGCCGCGGGTACGACGACGGCGGCCGCCGGGTCCGTGAACGCCGTCCCGGTGGCGTGGGCGTACTCCCGCGCCACACCCCGGAGCGAGAAGCAGTAGCCACGATCCGGCGTCACGTTGATCTCGGCGGCCTCGTCGTACAGGCCGAGGAGGTCCATGGCGTCGGCGCCCACCTCGGGGTCGAGCCCCAGGGTGGAGAGCACCAGGATGCCGTCGTGGTCCTCGCCGATACCGAGTTCGCGGACCGAGGCGATCATGCCCGCGGACACGTGACCGTAGGTCTTGCGGGGGCTGATGCGGAAGTCGCCGGGCAGCACGGCACCGGGCAGGGTGACCACCACCTTGTCACCCTCGACGAAGTTGTGGGCGCCGCAGACGATGCCCTGGACACCCGACGGGTCGATGCCGTCCCCGGTCAGGGTCTGCTCCGCTCCCTCGGGCACCACGCGGACGGAGCACCAGTTGATGGTCTTGCCGTTGGACTGCGGTTCCTTGACCAGGCTCAGTACCTGGCCCACCACGATCGGGCCGGTGAGCTCGTCCGTGGGTCGGTGGACGTCCTCCTCCTCCAGCCCCACCTTCACGAGCTCGGCCATCACGTCTTCCGCGGTGGCGTCCGCGGGTACGGCTGCGAATTCGCGCAGCCACGACAGTGGGATTCTCACCTAGATCTCCATCCCGAAGTGTTCGCTGAAACGTACGTCGCCCTCGATCATGTCGCGCATGTCGCTGACCTCGTTGCGGAACATGAGT
>JASLBS010000280.1 GCA_030146405.1 Arthrobacter sp. | reverse complement strand
CCCGCCCGCACCGAGAGATCGACCCCGGAGAGACCCGCGGGCACTTCCTTCGCGCCCGCGTCCTTCGGATAGGAGAAGTGGACGTCCTGCAGCGAGACGAGTTCGGCGCCCGCAGGATCGACCGGAGCCCGGACGGTGTCGGGCCCGGGACCCGGGGCCTCGCCGGCAACGCCGATACCGTAACGCAGGAGACCCGCCCGGCGCGCTTCGGTCAGCAGCCCCTCGAACACGGGGTGCCCGTCGGCGAGCGCGAGGGCGCGGGCACCCTGGGGTGCGCTCCAGGGCAGCATCGGTGCACAGACCACGACGCCGGTGCCATCCGCCCTGAGCGCGTCCAGCGTCGCCGCCACCTCCGCCGCGGCGACGTCGTCGAGCCCCTGGAAGGGTTCGTCGAGGACGAGGAACCGCGGCCGCTGCACCATCGCCGCCGCGATGATGGTGCGCTGCAGTTGGCCTCCCGAGAGGCGCCGCGGATCCCGGGCAAGCAGGGGCGTGAGCCCGAGTGCGGCGGCGACCTGGTCCACCAGGTGCGCCAGTTCACCGGGAGGGACCCCCCGGTTGGACGGACCGAAGGCGATCTCCTCGCCCACGGTCGCGGACATCATGGACAGCTGCCCCCACGCGCCCTGTGCAACGTGGGCGACGGCGGCGCTCCAGGCGGCGGGGTCGATGCGGGGATCGTCCGGGCCGCCGGAGAACGTGATGGTCTCGGCTTCCAGCGTGAGCGATCCACGGAACACCGCCCCGGCGTCGCCGCCGGTCTGTCCGGCGAGGAGCCGCGCCAGCGTGGTCTTCCCCGACCCGGACGCTCCGGCCACCACCACGTACTCCCCCGCCCCCACCTCGAGGGTGAGATCCGCCAGGGCCGGTGTGCCGCCGTCGTCGTAGGCGAACGAGGCGCACTCCAGGCGCATCACGCGAGCACCAGCCAGGTGACCGAGAAGAGCGCGACGACGCCGACCATCACCAGGCGCACCGTGCGCTGGGAGGCGGAGTCCGTGTCCGGCAGGTAACTCGTCCGGGTGCCGGGTGAGGAGAAACCTCGGGCCTCGAGCATGCGCGTGCGCTCCGACGCGTCGACGAGGAGCCCGATCACGAGCGGAGTGGTGACCATCAGCAACGCACGTGCGCGGGACACCGGGCTGCGCCCCACCACGAGTCCGCGAGCCTGCTGGGCCCGCGTGATCTGCCGTGCGCGCAGTGCCACGTGGGGGATGAGCCCGAGCGCGGAACCGATGATGAAGACGAGCTTCCGGTTCCAGCCGCGGTGGGTCATGGCCGCGAGGAACCGGGGGATGTCCAGCGTCATGGCGGCCGTGAGCAGCACGGCGGAGAAGACGGTCATGCGCAGGCCCATGACCGCTGCGAAGAACAGGCCCTCCGAGGTCACCCGGGCCGGGCCGAGGACGGCGAGGACGGTGCCGCCCTCGGGGAAGAACAGACCATGGAGGAGGAAGGAGGAGAGGAGCAGAGGGCCCGCGATGACGGCGAGTGCGATGCCGATCTGCCGGGGTTTCCCGGACAGCAGGACCGCGGGGAGCACGACGAGCACCAGGACGCCGAGCGAGAACTCCCAGCGGTTCACCACGAGGACGAGGACCACCAGCAGCACTGCGGCGAACAGCTCGGTCAGGGGGTCGAAGATCCTGCGGCGGGGCATGGCTCAGGCGTCGGGGCCGGCACTTCCGCGGGCCGGTGGCACCCCGTCGGCTCCGGACCGGTGCCCGAGCACGCGGTGGGTCCGCGCGAAGGGGAACTGCTGCACGGCGCGGCGGGGCAGTGCGTAGACGATCAGGGCCACCAGGACGAATACCACGATCTTGTCCACGGAATCGGACAGCAACCCCTGCTTGGTGGCGGCGACGAGCAGTTTGTCACCCATGGACCGGAACACGGCGATGATCGCGTTGGTCCCGAAGGTACCGGCGGCACCGAACATGAACACGGCCACCGGTGCGGCCACGAGCCCACCGATCGCCCCGACCACCAGGCCTGCCACCGGCGCCAGGTACACGCGGCGGAACGCGCCGTACTTGGCGGCCATCCCGGCGAGCAGCCCGATCAGCGCGGCGCCGGCGGCGAAGGGCAGGGCGAAGGGATTGAAGAGCCCCCAGATCGCGTTGCTGAGGGCGCCGGTGGCTGCTCCGGCTGCAGGACCGGCGAGAACGGCCACGAGGACCGTGCCGATCGCATCCAGGTAGATCTGCATACCCAGTGATCCCGCGACCTGCCCGATCGCGATGTTCAGGGCGATCCCGAGCGGCATGACCACGAGCGAGCTGGTGCTCAGCATCGGCAGGATCCCCGCGACCAGCAGCGCTCCGCCACCGAGGAAACCGAAGAGCGAGACGAGCGAGGCCGTGCTGCCCATGCCACCGGCGATCTCGGCCGGTTGCACGATGACGAGGAACAGGTAGGTGGCCACGATCAACGCCCCACCGAGGACGATCAGCAGTCGTCGGGGCCGCTGCGCGGTGGGCTCGGAGGCGAGGTTCAGGGGTGAGCTCACGATGATCCTTGGATGCGATGAAGGGTGGGATGCACCTCATGTCACCTCGGCGCCGGCCACGCAGCAGTGCGGGCAGATCCCAGTGTAGCGGGGGCGCCCGCCTCCGCCAGGGGCGGATCCGCAGGGGCAGCATCAGCCGTGCACCTTCAGCCGTGCAGCATTACCCGTCCACCTTCAGCCGGTCCACCTTCAGCCGTGCATCCTCGCCAGGCCCGAGAGCCGACGCACCATGAGCTCGAACACCGCTGCAGGATCATTGGAGGTGACGATCCGCGCGTTGGGCGCCCGCTTCCACATCCCGGCTCCGTCCGCGACCGTCTGCCCGAAGGTCAGCGCTGATTGCGTTTCCACCTCCACGGTGGCGAGCCGCTCCTGGAAACCTGCCTCCCCCGTGGCCACCATCGCCGCGAAGAGGTCGTGCAGGTGGGCGATGTACCCCTGGTCGTACAGACGGTGGAACTCCATGTAGAAGCGGAGGGCATCGGACAGGCAGGCGACGACGGCGTTCCCGTTGCGGCTCCGGGTACCCTCCGGGTCCTCCGGGCTGAGCAGTTCGGGGTCGGCGCCCGCCGCACGCGCCACGGCATCGACGTGCGCGGGGGTGCACTCGATGCGTTCGGTGGTCTCCAGTGCGCATACGATCGGCAGTTTCTCGTGGGGCAGCCCCTCATAGGCGGCGAAGACCTCCTTCGCGGCGTGCGGGTCCACGTGGATGTTCCACTCCGCGACGGGTGTCGTGTTACCGGGATGGTTGAACGCGCCACCCATGATGACCAGGCCCCTGAGGAGCATCGGGAGCTCCGGCTCGGCGCGGAGGGCGAGCGCGAGGTTGGTCAGCGGGCCGGTGACGATGCCGGTGATCTGCCCGGGGTGGCAGCGGACGGCTTCGAGCCAGACGTCGACGGCGTGCCGGGAGGAGATGTGCCCGCGGGGCGGCGGCAGCTCGGCATAGCCGATGCCCTGGTCACCGTGCGTCTCCTCCGTGGTGACCAGGGGTATCTCCAGCGGCACCTCGCTGCCGATGGCCACCTCGACCCCGGAGTGCCCGCACAGGTCGAGCAGCGCCAGATTGTTGATGGCGACCTGCCGCGCACCGACATTGCCGGCGGTGCAGGTGATCGCCTCGAGGGAGACACCGGGTGTGGCCAGCAGGTACATCAGGGCCACGGCGTCGTCGATCCCGGTGTCGACGTCGAGCAGGAACCGCGGACGGGAGGGTGTCACGGTCAGTCCGCCGCGGTGGTGCGGAGCAGCTGGAGGCGGAGGGCGCGTGCCGTCTCCATGTGCGTGCGCGCGATCGCCCTCGCATCGTCACTCCGGCGCTCGCTGATCGCGCTGATGAGGGTCTCGTGCTCCAGGAGCACCTCCTGCCACCGGTCGCCCACGGAGAGCGTGGACCGGGGAGTGTGGATCAGGTGCGTGGACAGCCGCTGCAGGAGGTCCATGAGGATCGGGTTGCGCGCGGCGGCCCAGAGCGAGGTGTGGAATTCCAGGTTGTTGGTCACCTTGGTGGTGTCATCGGGTTCGGCGACGGCGCGATCACGGTCGAGCAGCGCCTCGAGACGCATGATGTCCGCCGCTCCCCTGTTGAGGGCAGCCTGACCGGCGGCCTCCTCCTCGAGCATGACGCGCAGGTCGTAGATCTGGATGACCTCCTGCGGGTCGATCTGCGGGACCTGCAGCCCACGCGCGGCACGCTCGAGCAGGCGCTCGTGCTGCAGCCTGCTGAGGGCTTCGCGCACGGGGGTCCGGGACACGCCGAAGCGCTCCGAGACGACCACCTCCCGCAGGGCCGTTCCCGGCGGGTGCACGCCGGCGAGGATCTCACTGCGGAGGACACGGAAGATGGTATCGCCGTCCACACGCGCCGACAGTTCGACGGGCTCTGCCACGGCGCCCCCTCGGGTGGATCGGCTGAAGCTGGACGGATGAGGTCGAACGGGACAGCGGGGCTGACGCCCTGCGGACGGTCCGGGCCGGGAGGTGGAGCTCCCGGCCCGGACCTCGTGGACGCTAGCTCGCGAGCTGGCGCAGCACGTACTGCAGGATGCCGCCGTTGCGGTAGTAGTCCGCTTCACCCGGCGTATCGATGCGCAGCACGGCATCGAACTCGATGGCACTACCACCGTCGGCCGGGGTCGCGGTGACCCGCACCGTGCGGGGCGTGCGGCCCTCGTTGAGCTCGGTCACACCGGCAACCGCGAAGGTCTCGGTGCCGGTCAGGCCCAGCGACTCCGCGTTCTGCCCCTCGGGGTACTGCAGCGGCAGCACACCCATGCCGATCAGGTTCGAGCGGTGGATACGCTCGTAGCTCTCGGCGACGACGGCCTTGACGCCCAGCAGTGCCGTGCCCTTGGCCGCCCAGTCACGCGAGGAACCGGAGCCGTACTCCTTGCCCGCGAGGACCACCAGCGGGGTGCCCGCGGCGCGGTAGTTCTCCGCGGCGTCGTACACGGCTGCCTGCGGTGCATCGGCCTGGGAGAAGTCCCTCGTGTACCCGCCCTCGACACCGTCGAGGAGCTGGTTCTTGATGCGGATGTTCGCGAACGTGCCACGGATCATGACCTCGTGGTTGCCACGGCGCGAGCCGTAGGAGTTGAAGTCCTTGCGCTGCACACCCTTCTCCGTGAGGTAGCGCCCGGCCGGGGTGTCCGACTTGAAGGAACCCGCGGGCGAGATGTGGTCGGTGGTGACCGAGTCGCCGAGCTTCAGCAGCACCCGCGCGCCGTCGATGTTCTCCACCGGGCTCGTCTCGCGCTGCATGCCCTCGAAGTACGGGGGTTTCCGCACGTACGTGGACTCGGGATCCCAGGCGAAGGTGGCGCCGTCGGGCGTGGGCAGGGACTTCCAGCGGTCGTCGCCCTCGAAGATGGTGGCGTAGCTCGACGTGAACATCTCCTCGTCGATCGACGAGTCGATGACCTGCTGGACCTCGACCGGGTTGGGCCAGATGTCCGCCAGGAAGATGTCCTTGCCGGCTTCGTCCTGGCCGAGGGGCTCGGTGTCGAAGTCGAAGTCCATGGTGCCGGCCAGGGCGTAGGCGACCACCAGTGGCGGTGACGCCAGGTAGTTCATCTTCACGTCCGGGTTGATCCGGCCCTCGAAGTTGCGGTTACCGGACAGGACGGCGGTGACCGCGAGGTCGTTGTCCTGGATGGCCTGCGAGATCTCGTCCTCGAGCGGACCCGAGTTGCCGATGCAGGTGGCGCAGCCGTAGCCCACCGTGAAGAAGCCGAGCTTCTCCAGGTACGGAATCAGGCCGGACTTCTCGTAGTAGTCGGTGACCACCTTGGACCCCGGGGCCACGGAGGTCTTGACCCACGGCTTCGAGACGAGGCCCTTCTCGACCGCGTTGCGTGCCAGCACGGCGGCGGCGAGCATCACGGAGGGGTTGGACGTGTTGGTGCAGGACGTGATCGAGGCGATGCTCACGGCGCCGTGGTCCAGCTCGAACGTCCGGCCGTCGCCCATGTCCACGCTGACCTTCTTGGACGGACGCGTGCGCGCGGGCGTTCCGTCGCTGACCGTCTCGCGCGGCTCGGAGTTCTCGTCCGTGACCGTCGACGTCGTCCCCGGGGTGAAGCTCGGCGAGTCGGAGGCCGGGAAGCTCTCCTGGGAGGACTCGTCCACGGTGCCACCCGGCGCGAAGTGCAGGTCCGGGTCGTCCGAGTAGTTGCGCAGGTCCTCGCGGAACTGGCTCTTGGCCTTGCTCAGTTCCACGCGGTCCTGCGGGCGCTTGGGCCCGGCGATCGAGGACACCACGGTGGAGAGGTCCAGCTCGAGGTACTCGGAGAAGCGGATCTCACGCGACGGGTCGTGCCAGAGGCCCTGTTCCTTCGCGTAGGTCTCGACGAGCGCCACGTTCTCGGCGGGACGGCCCGTGAGGCGCAGGTAGTCGAGGGTGACGTCGTCGATGGGGAACATCGCGGCGGTGGAGCCGAACTCGGGGCTCATGTTGCCGATCGTGGCACGGTTGGCGAGCGGCACGGAGGCCACACCCTCCCCGTAGAACTCCACGAACTTGCCCACCACGCCGTGCTTGCGCAGCATCTGGGTGATGGTGAGGACCACATCGGTCGCGGTGGCGCCGGCGGGGATCTCACCGGTGAGCTTGAAGCCCACCACGCGCGGGATGAGCATGGACACGGGCTGTCCGAGCATCGCGGCCTCGGCCTCGATGCCACCGACGCCCCAGCCGAGGACACCCAGGCCGTTGACCATGGTGGTGTGCGAGTCGGTGCCCACGCAGGTATCGGGGTAGGCGCGCAGGACGCCGTCGACCTCACGGGTCATGACGGTGCGGGCGAGGTACTCCAGGTTGACCTGGTGCACGATGCCCATGCCCGGCGGAACCACCTTGAAATCGTCGAAGGCGGTCTGGCCCCAGCGGAGGAACTGGTAGCGCTCCCCGTTGCGCTGGTACTCGATCTCCATGTTGCGCTCGAGAGCCCCGGCGTTACCGAAGGCGTCGATCTGCACGGAGTGGTCGATCACCATCTCCGCGGGTGCCAGCGGGTTGACGCGCTCGGGGTCTCCCCCGAGATCAGCGACCGCCTCGCGCATGGTGGCCAGGTCCACTACGCAGGGAACACCGGTGAAGTCCTGCATGATCACACGGGCCGGGGTGAACTGGATCTCCGTGCTGGGCTCCGCCGCGGCATCCCACTGGGCCAGGGCCCGGACGTGGTCCGCCGTGATGTTCGCACCGTCTTCGGTGCGGAGCAGATTCTCCAGCAGGACCTTGAGACTGAACGGGAGGTTCTCGGCGCCCTCGACCGCGCTGAGCCTGAAAATTTCATATTCGGCACCGGCGACGTCGAGTACGCCCTTCGCGCCGAATGAGTCCGCGGTCGTCATGACGTTGGCTCCCTTCAGAGAGGTTGTGGAATGGTCCCATCCTATTCCACACCCGGCGCCACTGTATACAGTGGTACACCGTGTCGCCGGGGCGTCTCCCCTCCAGTACGGCTCAGGTGTCGCGGGCCAGCGCTGCGTCCCGCTCGGGAGCGTCCTGCAGACCGAACAGGAGCTCGTCCTGCTGCGGGGACTCGGTTCGGCTGTGGTCCATGACGGGTCCGGTTCCGGCGATCTCCCGGATGAGTTCGATTCCGGCGATCGCCTCCTTCTTCGTGGCATAGAAGGTGGAGACTGCCACGAGCGTGCCATCGGGGGCGGTCAGCTTCACCCGGAATCCGTCGTCGTGCGCGTCGACCAGTTTGAAGTATCCTGCCATCGTCGTACCTCCTTGTAAGGGGCATCTTCGTTGGGGCCCTTACGATAAGCATACTTACCGAAATGCACCGTCCCCAGCGTCCCTCCCGGTCCTCATCGGGGCTGGACAGGCGGGTCGAGGTGCGGCAAGCCTCCCTGCGGGAACCAGGAGGCACACCGACCAGAAGGAGCACCATGACGGACTCGAGCAGCGCGGGCAACCCGGACGGCGCGGCCCTGCCGGCGGATCACCCCCTCGGCCCCGCTTCGCCCGTCCCACCCCTGGAGAAGGAGTCGGACGTCGCGGAGCAGGCAACCGACGGATCGGCGACGACGCCCTCGGAGGCCGGCGCGCCCGCAGGCCACGACGCGAGCGGATCGACGTCCGGCTCCACCGACGACGGCTCCCCCGCTCCTGACCGCCGGGATGACATCCTCGACCCGTCCGCCGGATCCGCCGGCCAGCCCGCCGCCACCATCCGCGACGAGCAGCACACCTCCGCTGCCGGCACCGTGCCCGCGGCGTTCAACGGCACGGGCACGCCGGAGGACCCCGAGGAGAACCGGCGGCCGGAGGATGCCGCCACCGAACCGGACACCTGGGACAGCGGTGGGGCGAAGGGCTGACGCCCCGGTCAGCGGCCCATGCTCGCCAGTCGCGCGACGAGCGATGCCGGCAGCACGCGGGCTGTGGCGACCAGCGCCCTGTACCGGAGCCCCGGCACCGAGACGGCCTTTCCCGCTGCGGTGTCCCGTAGCGCCTCCCGCACCACGAAGTCGGGCTGCAGCCAGAGCGGACGCGGAACACCCGACGTGTCCACACCCATCCGCTGGTGGAACTCCGTACGGACGAAGCCGGGACACAGCGCGGTGACGCGGACGCCGTCGCCCGCATAGGTGACGTTGGCCCAGCGGCTGAAACTGATCATCGCCGCCTTGGCCGCACCATAGGTGCCCCGCGGGACGAACCCGGCCACGCTGGCCACGTTGATGATCGTGCCCGATCGTTGCCGTCGCATGACCTCGAGGGCGGCGTGCGCCAGGGCGAGTGGAACCTCCACGTGGATCCGCAGATGGCTCACTTCGTCCTCGAGCGTATTGTCGGCGAACGGCTTCACGAGCCCGTAGCCGGCGTTGTTCACCAGGACGTCCACCACCGCGTGTCCTGACCCCGGCTCTCCGTCGGCGCGGATACGTGCCAGGACGCGCTCGCGGCCGTCGTCGTCGAGCAGGTCCGCAGAGAGCGTCTCCACCTGCACCCCGTGTGTTCGCCGTAGCTCCCCCGCAGCAGCCTCGAGAGGACCCGTCGAGCGTGCCACCAGCACCAGGTCGCAGCGGCGTGCCGCGAACTGCCGGGCGAACTCGGCACCTATTCCCGAGGTGGCACCGGTGATCAGCACAGTTGTCGCCATGGTTCCACCCTCTCCCTCCTGCGGACCCCGCGCAATAGTCCCCCACCGGATGCAACGTCGATGCGACCTCGCGAACGGTAGGTTCGGGCTCACCGGAGGAACCGGCGTCGGAGCGTCGGCGCCACCTTCGGGGACCAGCGCTTCCGCCGGGCGGACAGCGCTCCAGGTACCGCCAGAGAGGACGTTCCATGAGCGAGAACAGGGCTGTTGCGTACAAGGGACCGGGGAAGGTCGAGGTCATCGACATCGACTACCCCACCTTCGAGCTGAAGGACGGACCGGGGGTGAATCCCGCCAATGTGGGCCGTTCGGTGCACCACGGCGTGATCCTCAAGACGGTCACCACCAACATCTGCGGCTCCGACCAGCACATGGTCCGCGGCCGCACCACTGCCCCGGCCGATCTGGTGCTCGGCCACGAGATCACCGGCGAGGTGGTCGAGGTGGGGCGCGACGTCGAGTTCATCAAGAAGGGCGACATCTGTTCGGTCCCCTTCAACATCGCGTGCGGCAGGTGCCGCAACTGCAAGGAACGCAAGACCGGAATCTGCCTGAACGTGAACCCGGACCGCCCGGGCAGCGCCTACGGCTACGTGGACATGGGCGGCTGGGTGGGCGGGCAGGCCGAGTACGTCCTGGTTCCCTATGCCGACTGGAACCTGCTGAAGTTCCCGGACCGCGACCAGGCGCTGGAGAAGATCCTCGACCTCACCATGCTCTCCGACATCTTCCCGACAGGCTTCCACGGAGCCGTGACGGCCGGGGTGGGCGTGGGCTCCACGGTGTATGTCGCCGGAGCGGGTCCCGTGGGCCTCGCCGCCGCTGTCTCGGCGCAACTCCTGGGTGCCGCCGTCGTGGTGGTGGGAGACCTGAACGAGGAGCGCCTGGCGCGGGCCCGGAGCTTCGGATGCGAGACCGTCGACGTCTCGAAGGGCCACCCCCGGGACCAGATCGAACAACTGCTCGGGGTTCCCGAGGTGGACTGCGGAGTGGACGCCGTAGGCTTCGAGGCTCGGGGCCATGGTGAAGGATCCGCCACGGAGGCACCGGCCACGGTGTTGAACTCCCTCATGGACATCACCGCTGCGGGCGGGGCGCTGGGAATCCCCGGACTGTACGTGACCGGTGATCCCGGCGCGGTGGACGATGCCGCGAAGGCGGGTTCCCTCTCGCTCAGCCTCGGCACCGGGTGGGCGAAGTCACTCTCCTTCACGACGGGGCAGTGTCCGGTGATGAAATACAACCGCGGCCTGATGATGGCGATCCTGCACGACCGCGTGTCCATCGCCAAGGCGGTCAATGCGAAGGCGATCAGCCTCGAGGACGCACCGCGCGGCTACGAGGAGTTCGACGCCGGGGCCGCCACCAAGTACGTCCTCGATCCGCACGGGTACGTGGCTGCCTGATCGGCGCGTCGTCCGCCCTGCCGGACGACGACGAGGGCCCGGATCGCCCAGATCCGGGCCCTCGTCGTGCGTGAAAGGAGACTTCCGAACCGCTCGGGCGCTAGTGTGGCAGAGGAATCCGGATCGCACCAGTTTTTCGATCACTTGTATTCTCCGAAGTCAAGCACCGAAGAGTACCGGTTTGGCAACGAATGAAAAATGCCCTACCGTAGAGGAAGTTCCCCGTCCGGGGAAGCGAAAAAGCTGCCGATTTCACGAGCAGTGACAATGCCCGGCACCGCCCTCCACCGCTCGTTGCTCCATAGGCGGCTGCCGAACCATGACCTCTAAATCGTCAAGGTGAGCAACGGCGCGAAGAAGTCCGGGGACGGACCTAGTGCGGGTGGCCTTTCGGAGCATCGTAACCCCATGAATACACACACCTTCAGCACCAGCGCCCGCCGTGGACTCGCAGCAGTAGCAATCGCAGGCCTCGGCCTCGGTGCAGCTGCGGGAGCAGCCAATGCCGCCCCCGCCAGCGACTGGGACGCACTGGCAGAGTGCGAGAGCGGCGGGAACTGGGGCATCAACACCGGTAACGGCTTCTCCGGCGGACTCCAGTTCCAGCCCTCCACCTGGGCCGGCTTCGGCGGCCAGGGCAACCCTCAGGACGCCACCCGCGAGCAGCAGATCGCCGTCGCCGAGAACGTTCTCGCCGGCCAGGGCTGGGGCGCATGGCCCGCCTGCTCCCAGAAGCTCGGCCTGAGCAGCGCAGCGAACCCCGGTGGCATTCCCGCCCAGGCCGCTCCTGTGGCGCAGGCTCCTGCCACTGTGCAGTACCAGGCAGCCGCACCCGTCCAGGTCGAGTACCAGGCACCCGCACCCGTCCAGGTCGAGTACGTGGTTCCCGCCGCACCAGTGGCCGTTGCACCCGTTGCAGCAGCACCCGTCGTCGTGGCGCCGGTCGAGCACGCACCTGTTGCCCCCGTGGCACTGAGCGGCCAGACCTACACCATCCAGGCCGGCGACACCCTCAGCGGCATCGCCGACAAGCTGGGCGTCGTGGGTGGTTGGCAGGCACTGTTCGCCGCCAACACCGACACCGTGATCCACGCCGACCTGATCATCACCGGTCACGTCCTGCAGCTCCCGGCCTAGGTCGAGTCGGTCGGACAGGAAGCGCATACTGCGCCTCCTGCCCGACCCCCGCCCTCGGCACAGATACAAGCACCGCCCGTCTCCTCGAGACGAGCGGTGCTTCTGTCTGTGGGCGGTACTTGTTCGTCCGGGAGGTACGTCGAACGCGATCGGCCAGTTGTCCGGCGTCAGCCGCAGGACGTGGCGTCCACCTCGATCTTCAGGTTGTGCGCCACCGAGTACTCGCGGTCGGCCGTGGAGAAGTTCACGAGGATGTTGTCGGCGGTGCCGTTGGTGGCACCCTCGCCCAACTCCACGGTGACGATGATGTTGATGTGGGCGTCGGGTTCGAACTGGTATCCCTCGGCCGGGACCGGAGGACCGATCGGCTCCTGGGTGGCCGTGGGCGTGGGAGCAGCGGAATGCTCCTCATGGGTCTCGAGGTCCGCGCCGCCGTGATGATGGCCCTCCCGGTTCGCCGTCCGCACCATCGAGGAGACGATGTCGAGGCCCTCCGGGTTACCCAGGGCCATCTCGCCGAAGGTGAACGTCTCCAGGGTGGGGTTGTGCAGCATCACCGTGTAGCGCAGGCGACTGTCCTGCGGCTGTACCCCGCAGAGTTCGGCGCCGTCGAGTCCTACCTTGAGGGGATCGTCACCGAGGTTCCCCACCGGGTCGGCCTGCCGCCCATCCTGCGGGTTGCTGGACCGGGAGACCTCCTGCTCCGTGGTGGCGCTGTTGACACCGAGGGGATTTTCCTCCACAGCACTGCATCCTCCGCCCAGGAGGGGAACGGTCAGGACGACGGCCAGCACCGCGCCACGGCGTCGCCGGTGCGAATCCATCTGAAGTTTCACGCTCAACCCATCCGTAGAGGCCTGCCACCGGGGGGTGGGCTCCGGTGCTGCTAGCAGGGATTCGTTGCAGGATGTCCCCCGGTTTGGTCCGTACGGCAGCGATTACGGACCGCTCACGCGTCGTCGCACCCGGCACATAGCCGTCGGTCCCGCGTCCTCAGGCGAGGGGCTTGCCGCCCGTCACGCCCAGGATTTCCCCCGACACGTACCGGGCATCGTTCGAGGCGAGGAACACGAAGGCACCTGCGAGTTCGGCGGGCTGGCCCATCCTGCCCAGCGGAGTCCCCTCCCCGAACGTCTCGAGCTTCTCGCTGGTGGTGGTGGCCGGCTGCAGCGGCGTCCAGATGGGCCCGGGTGCAACGGCGTTGACCCGGATGCCGCGCTCCCCCAGCAGTTCGGCGAGGCTGAAGGTGAGGTTGTTCAACGCAGCTTTGGTGGCGGCGTAGTCCATGAGGCTGGTGGACGGGTGGTACCCCTGCACGGACGTGGTGTTGATGATCGAGGCTCCCTCGCCGAGATGCGGCAGCGCCGCCTGCGTGAGCCAGATCGTCCCGTACACGTTCGTCTCGAAGGTGCGGCGTAGTTGGTCCGCGTCGATCGCGGGGAGGCCATCGGGCTGCGCGATGTGGAAACCGGCGTTGTTCACCAGGATGTCCAGCCCGCCCAGGGTGTCGACCACCTGCCGGACGGCTGACGCCGAGTACGTCTCGTCACGGAGGTCGCCGGGCACTCCGAGGGCGGTACGCCCCTCCGCCCGGATCAGCTCGAGACAGCTCTGGCCATCCTCCTCCTCCGCGGGCAGGTATCCGATGGCGACGTCGGCTCCCTCGCGTGCGAAGGCCAACGCGACCGCCCGCCCGATCCCCGAGTCACCCCCGGTGATGAACGCCCGGCGACCCTTCAGGCGTCCGTGCCCGGTATAGCTGTCCTCACCGTGATCAGGCCGCGGATCCATCCGCTCCGTGTAGCCCGGGAATTCCTGCAATTCGGTGGAGGCATCGATGTCGGGGCCCCTCGGGTCCTCCTGGTTCAGCGTGCCTGACGGATCATTCTCCATGGTGCTCCTGACGATCGTTGACGGGCCGGACACTAAGCGTACTGTCATTGTGTTTGTCGCGTCAGTCCTCTAGTAATGGAGGTATGACAGTGATCCTGAGGTCCCTAGAAACAGCTGTGCCCGACACGATCATGGTGCAGTCCGAAGTCCGCGACGTCTTCGCTGCACAACCGGATCTGACGCGGCTCGGACAGCGGCTCGTCGGGGCGGCCTTCAACTCCTCCGGGATCGAGACGAGGTACACCGCGGTCCGGGAGCTCACCATGGACGCGCGCTCCGGGGACCCCGTGTTCTTCGATCGCAAGAACGTCCGGCTCCTCTCTCCCAGCACCAAGACCCGCAACGCGGTGTACGCGGAGGAGGGAACCAAACTGTTCGTCGAGGCGGCACGCAGAGCCCTCGATGCCGCTCCCGAGATCCGGGCCTCGGACATCACCCACGTGATCACCGCTTCATGCACAGGCTTCTTCGCACCCGGGCCGGACTACAAGGTGGTGCGGGCACTGGGCCTCGAGCCCTCGGTGCAGCGCTACCACCTGGGTTTCATGGGGTGCTACGCGGCCTTCCCCGCACTTCGGTCCGCGAAGGCCTTCTGCGACGCCGATCCGAACGCCGTGGTGCTGGTGATCGCCGCAGAACTCTGCTCGCTGCACGTGCGCTCCTCGAACAACCCCGACACCATCGTGGGGTCCTCCCTCTTCGCCGACGGCGCGGCGGCAGCCATCGTGTCCGCGAAGGATCTCCCGCTGGACCGCCCGGCCTTCAGCCTGGACCACTTCGAGACGGTCCTCACCCCCGTGGGCGAGGAGTCCATGGCGTGGAACATCGGCGACGAGGGCTTCGAGATGGTCCTCGGCACCTATGTGCCGCACATCATCGACGAGCACATCGTGGGCGCCCTCGAACCCCTGCTCGCACAGGACGCATCCCTGGCGGGCCTCGCCTACTCCGACATCGAGCACTGGGCCATCCATCCGGGGGGTCGCAGCATCCTCGACAAGGTGGAGGCGAAGCTCGACCTCACGGAGCAGCAACTGGTCCCGGCCCGGGAGACGCTGCGGGACTTCGGAAACATGAGCAGCGCCACGGTGATGTTCGTGCTCAAGCACATCCTCGATCAGCCCGCATCAGCGGGGAACGGCCGCGTCTGTTCCATGGCCTTCGGTCCCGGTCTGACCGTGGAGACCGCCCTGCTGAGCAAGATCGGCGTGCAGCAGCCCCTGCAGGAGGGAGCCATGACGGCCGACACCGTGGATGCCGGTTTCACCTCCGTACCGGACGACCTCGCACCCATCCTGACCAAAGCCGGCGCATGAGCCCACGCGGGTTCCTGGCCCGGCGGGATCCGGACGCCGTCGAACAGATGGACCGACCCGATTGTGATCCCCGGAAGCTGGATCGCACCTACGCCCAGTTCGGCCTGGTCAACTCCGTGGTGTCCGGCTGGCGCCGCACCTACACGTCACTGATCCGGCCGGCCTTCTCACTGGACCGCACCAACACCCTGCTGGACATCGGTTCCGGTGGTGGGGACGTGCCGCGTGCCCTGGCCCGCTGGGCGCACCGCGACGGCTTCCGACTGGAGATCACCGCGATCGACCCCGACGAGCGCGCACACGCCTACGCCACGTCCCGTCCTCCATTGCCCGGACTGTCCTTCCGCCGGGCGCTCAGCTCGGAGCTGGTCGGCGAGGGTGCGGTCTTCGACGCCGTGGCGTCCAACCACGTACTCCACCACCTGACGCCGGAGGAGTTCAGCGGGCTCCTCGATGACACCGAGCACCTGGCCGGGCGCGTCGCGGTGCACAGCGACATCAGTCGGCATCCACTCGCCTACGCCCTGTTCTCGGCCGCCACGCTGCCCCTGCTCGGCTCCTTCATCCGCGAGGACGGCCTCACCTCGATCCGCCGCAGCTACACCCCGACCGAACTGCGGCAACTCCTGGAGACGAGGAACGACTGGCGGGTCCGCACCCTGGCTCCCTTCATCAGCCTGCTGGTGATGGACCGGGGCTCCACCGGTTCCGGTACGC
>JASLBS010000253.1 GCA_030146405.1 Arthrobacter sp. | reverse complement strand
GACGTGCCCCTGGGACCAGACAGTGCATCCTCTGGTCGATGATCTGCAGCCCAGGGACGTGCATCTACTGATGTCTTCGAGGCCCACGTGTTTCGATTGTGCCTGTTGCTCTTGACAACCGGTTGAGGACGGAAGCACGATAAAGCCGTTAAGGAAAGCGGTTTCCCACAGTGGGAAGCTCCTGACTTGCTTCTGTACCAGGACATCAAGGGAGATGGTTATGGTTTCGTTCGCCCATCCGCGAAAGTCACGACGAGCACTGGGAGCGGCGGCAGCAGCAGCCGTCGCTGCTGCAACGCTCGTGAGTATGCCGGCATCGGCGGCGCCCGAGGACGCACCGGTCCGGCAGGTGGAATACCTCGATCGAGCCCCGGTCGCTGTGACGACCGAAGACGGGGTCTACGTCGGCTGGCGCATGCTCGGCCTCGACGCCGAGTCGATCGGATTTCACGTCTATCGTGACGGTGACCGCATCACGGAAACCCCGATCACCGGCAGCACCAACCTGCTCGACGCAGAGGGGACCAGCGCGTCGAAGTATCGCGTGACCGCGTTGATCGACCAGCGCGAAGTGACCGTCACCGAGGAATTCACGCCGTGGGGGGATCAGTCCCTGGACATCCCGCTCCAGCGACCGGCGGGCGGTACGACTCCGACGGGCGAGACCTACGAGTACGAAGCCAACGACGCGTCTGTCGGAGACCTCGACGGCGACGGTGAGTACGAGATCATCCTCAAGTGGAATCCGACGAACGCGAAGGACAACTCACGCTCCGGCTATACCGGCAACGTCTACCTCGACGCCTACAAGCTCGACGGCACGCGGCTGTGGCAGATCGACCTCGGCCGCAACATCCGCGCGGGAGCGCACTACACGCAGTTCCAGGTATTCGACTACGACGGCGACGGCCGAGCCGAGATCGCGATGAAGACCGCAGACGCCACGGTCGATGGCGCAGGCACGGTCATCGGCGACGCGGCGGCCGATCACCGCACGACGAGCGGCACCATCCTGACCGGCCCCGAGTACCTGACCGTCTTCGAGGGCACCACGGGTGCGGCACTCGACAGTATCGACTACGTACCGGCGCGCGGAACGCTCTCCTCATGGGGTGACACCAGCGGCAACCGGATGGACCGCTTCCTCGCAGGCACCGCCTATCTCGACGGTGAGAATCCCAGCATGATCTTCAGCCGCGGGTACTACACGAAGACCTACATCGCTGCGTTCGACTTCGTCGACGGCAAGATCCAGGAGCGCTGGCTGTTCGATTCGACCAAGGCCGGCAACCAGTTCGCCGGGCAGGGTAACCACAACCTGTC
This sequence comes from Arthrobacter sp., assembly GCA_030146405.1. GTDB lineage: Bacteria > Actinomycetota > Actinomycetes > Actinomycetales > Micrococcaceae > Arthrobacter_D. Next base: position 2,921 of record JASLBS010000253.1, on the reverse strand, counting down.
CATCGCGGACGTCGACGCGGACGGTGCCGACGAGATCGTCTTCGGGTCGATGACCATCGATAGCGACGGCACCCCGCTCTACACCACCGGCCTCGGCCACGGTGACGCGATGCATGTCACCGACCACATCCCCTTCCGTGACGGGCTGGAGGTCTACTCGGTGCACGAGAGCATGCCGAGCAGCGGTCAACGTGCGGCAACGATGCGCGACGCGGCAACCGGTGAGATTCTCTGGTCCATACCCGGCACCCGTGACACCGGCCGTGGCGCGGCAGGCGACATCGACCCGACCCATGAGGGCAATGAGGCATGGGCTATCGGAGGAACGTACAAGTTCTACTCGAAGGTCGGATCACTCCGAGCAGCAGACGGCACGGACCTCGGCACGAGCATTCCCGCGGCGAATTTCCTCACCTGGTGGGACGGGGATCTGCTGCGTGAGATCACCGACCACGACTACACCGACCCGGCCGAACTCGCCACCGGTGCCACGCCGACCATCTCGAAATGGAACTGGGAGTCGAAGACAGAAGAACGGTTGCTCACGCTCGACGGCACCCTGACCGGTAACGGCACCAAGGGAAACCCCGCACTCCAGGCCGACCTGTTCGGCGACTGGCGCGAGGAACTGGTCTACCGCAGCGCCGACCACTCGTCGCTGAAGATCTTCACCACCACCGATGTCACCGATCACCGCATCCGTACCCTGATGCACGATCCGGTGTACCGGCTCGGTGTCGCCTGGCAGAACACCGCCTACAACCAGCCCCCTCACACGAGCTTCTTCCTCGGCGAGGGAATGACGACGCCTCTCGCTCCGAGCATCGCCTATGTCAATGTCCCGGTAGCCGATGAGACGGCACCGGTCGTCACAGGGCTCAAGGACACGAAAGTAGGAGCCAAGCGCGGCCTCACGGTCGACATTCGAGCAGAAGATGCTGAGTCAGGGATCCGCTCCCTCATCGTCACCTTCAACGGACAAGAGCTGACCGGGGCGGACGGCCGCTTCGAAATCCCCATCGAAGGCCTCAAGGGTAGCTTCGAACTCAGCGCCACCGCGATCAACCATGCCGGGATCGAAACCACCGCTTCGGCCGAGATCACCGTGCGACCAGGCAACGGCACAGCCCACTAGTACGACAAGAAGCAGTCGACAGGCAACCGGGCATGCGGGCGGTGGGGCAGAGCTCCCACCGCCCGTTCTGCTGCCCATGAGCAAGGAGACCGGTTTCGAGTGTGAGGTTTTCATTCAGGGCGCGGCGTGAGAGATACTGACCCGCATGGATTCTGTGAACGAGTGGCTACTGACCTGGGGCGACAATCTGTGGACGTGGATCATTCTGCCCGTCGTCGTGGGTCTGGGGATCTACTTCACCATCCGGTCCGGGGTGGTGCAGGTTCGTCTCATCCCGGAGATGTTCCGGACCCTGACGAACAAGACCCCGCAGACGGCGTCCGGGCAGCCGCAGTCGGTCTCGGCCTTCCAAGCCTTCACCATCTCCGCGGCGTCGCGGGTCGGGGTGGGCAACATCGCCGGCGTCGCCACCGCGATCGCGGTCGGGGGCCCCGGAGCGGTTTTCTGGATGTGGGCGATGGCGTTCATCGGCGGCGCATCGAGCTTCATCGAGTCGTCGCTTGCGCAGTTGTACAAGGTCCGCGACACAGACAGCTTCCGAGGCGGTCCTGCCTACTACATCGAGCGCGGATTGAAGGCTCGCTGGCTGGGGGTGTGGTTCGCGGTCATCCTCATCATCTGCTTCCCCTTCGCGTTCAGTTCGCTCCAGGCCAACACCATCGCGGCGACGGTCACCTCGAGCGTCGGCGGGGAGGTGACCTGGCTACCATGGGCGATCGGTGCAGGGGTCGCGATCCTGACAGCACTCGTCGTCTTCGGTGGAGTGCGGCGCATCGCGTCCGTCACGCAACTGCTTGTGCCCATTATGGCGCTGGCCTACCTGCTACTCGGGCTCGCCGTCGTCGCCCTCAACCTCGACCGGGTCGGTCCGGTGTTCGCCGAGATATTCACGTCCGCGTGGGGCTTCAACGAGGTCGTCGGTGCTGCGTTCGGGTACATCATCCTCACCGGCGTGAAGCGCGGCATGTTCTCCAATGAGGCTGGGCTCGGATCAGCCCCCAACGCGGGAGCGAGCGCGGCCGTCACCCATCCCGTGAAGCAGGGACTCGTGCAGACACTTGGGGTCTACTTCGACACGTTCCTGGTCTGCTCCGTCACGGCGTTCATCATCCTCGTCTCCGCGCCCGACCTCGCGGGAGCAGAACGAGGAATCGGGCTGACTCAGGGTGCACTGGTCAGCACTCTCGGTGAATGGTCGAACATCGCGCTGAGCGTGATCGTCTTCATGCTGGCGTTCTCCTCAATCATCGGCAACTACTACTACGGCCAGTCGAACATCGAGTTCATCACCAAGCGGCGCGCAGTGCTGACCGGATACCGGGTGCTCGTCGTCGTGGCGGTGCTCGCCGGGTCCGTGGTCGGCGCCGACCTCATCTGGAACTTCGCCGACGGCGTCATGGGGCTCATGGCCCTGACGAACCTGATCGCTATCGGTCTGCTCTCCGGGACCGCGTTCCGATTGCTCAAGGATTACACGAGCCAGCGTCGGGAGGGCCGCGACCCGGTATTCACCCGCAGCATCTTTCCCGACGTGACAGGCATCGAATGCTGGGAGGACGAGCTCACCGTCAGGGGTCCGATCCACATCCAGAGCATAAAAAAGCGCCGCGATCCCCTCCCCACCGAGCAATAGAGGTCAGGTACTCAGCGATTACCGCCGGCCTCGAGTCGGGAAACGATCGCGTCGATGCGGTTGCGTTTGTCGGCCTGGTCCTCCACGAGTCCGACGGGGGTGCCCTCTTCGGTGGCACCCCAGGGGACGAGCACGTCGAAGTCGAGGTCGCGG
>JASLBS010000222.1 GCA_030146405.1 Arthrobacter sp. | reverse complement strand
GAGTTCGCTGATGGTGTCCAGTCCGCACCGCTCGATGCCGGGCAGGGTGCGCCGGGCGCCGTCGAGATCGGCGGAGACGACGGCGAGCTCGAAGGTCCCGGCCAGGGCGGACAGGCGAGCCGCGCCCACCATCGATGACGAGTTACGGAGGCTCAGGGCGGCGTCCAGCGCGGCCGGCAGGTCGCGGTTGCCGATGGATCGTGTCAGGCGCAGGAACCGATCCTGGAAGCCGGTGACGTAGTCCCGGGCGAAGGCGCGCGCGGGCCGGGGATCGTTGAGCTGCCTCTCGAGGAGCGAGAGGACAGCGAGATCCACGAGTGGGAGACCTTCCGGGGCGGCGTTGACTGGCATTCCGTCAGGCTACGTCCGGAGACTGACGGTCCGCGGGGGATTCGCTGATACTGAGCCATAAATGCGCCGTTGCTCGATGCTTCCGTGGATCGTGCGGTTCGGCCTGCTCGGACCCGCATTACCGTGACCCGGCCATCACTGGCCGGCGAACGTGGCCATCACGTTGAGCACCGCGGGCCCGAGGATGATGATGAACAGCACCGGGAAGATGAAGAACAGCAGGGGGAAGAGGACCGTCACGGGCAGCTTCATCGCCTTCTCCTCGGCGCGCTGGCGGCGTTTCACCCGCATCACTTTCGCTTGTGTGCGCAGCACTCCGGACAGGGCGATGCCGTAGGCATCGGCCTGCACGATGGCCTTCACGAAGCTCCGCAGTTCCGGGATACTACTGCGCTCCGCCAGTGCGAGGTAGGCCTCACGGCGGCTGCGTCCCACCTGCATGTCCTGCAGGGTCCGAACGAGTTCCTCGGCGAGCGGGCCCTTGCCGGTCTCGCCCGCCCGCTGCATGGCGCTCTCGAAGCCGAGGCCTGCTTCGACGGAGATGAGCATCTGGTCCAGGGTGTTCGCGAGTTCCAGTGCCATGGCGTTCTGGCGCTCCTGGCCCTTGCTGTAGAGCAGCAGATCGGGCACGAAGTAGCTGAGCACGACGACGAAGACTCCGAGGAGTACGAACTGCTTCGTCGGGTTCGCACTGATCAGCAGGAGCGCAAGGAGCCCGGCCACCACAGCCAGCACGGGTTTCGCCGTGAGGACCTTGGCGAGTGGAAGGGAAGCCGGCCGACCAGCCAGAGCGAGAAGTTGATCGAGTTTCTGGACGTAACGGGGGGGAGTGAGCCGGTGTCCGAGCCGGAGCAGCGAATTGGAGCCGGCGACAGCTTCGGTGGCGACCGATCCCTGGCCTCGAGTCAGGTTCTCCTGGGCCGTCCTGCGTACTTTCGTGTCGGACGTGAGCAGGGACCACACGAGATAGCCGATGGGAGCAGAGATCATCAGGAGGGACAGGGAGAGCAACGGATCCACGGCGCGACCTCAGAACTTCAGATCGATGATCTTGCGGAGCCAGAGGCCCCCGATGGTCATCATGACGGCAGCTGTGGCGAGCATCGCCCACCCCAGCGGTTCGGTGAACAGTGAATTCACATAACCCGGGCTGATGACCGTGAGGATCAACGCGATACCGAAGGGCATGGCCCCCAGGATGTAGGCCGAGAACTTCCCTTCCGCAGCAAGGGCGCGGATCTGCCCCTTGATCTCGCTGCGCTCGCGGATGGTGTGGCCCACCTCGTCCAGCACATCCGACAGATCTCCTCCTACCTCCCGGTTGATCTGGATGGCCTGCGCTATCCAGGCGAAGTCCTCGTTCTGCATGCGCGTGGACGTGTCGAGCAGGGAGACCAGGAGGTCCTTGCCGAGACTGGTTTCGGCAACGATCCGCCGCATCTCCTCGGACGTCGGGCTGTCCGCTTCCGTGGCAGCCGCATCGATGGCGCGAAGAATACTGTGTCCGGCCCTCAGGCCACCGGTCAGCAGTTGCAGGGTGTCACCGAGTTGGGAGTCGAATCGCTTCCGGCGCCTGCCGGTGAGGATGGAGAGAACCACGTGTGCGACGGCGGGGGAGAAAAAGAGCAGTAGCAGCCCGACAAGCGGCGCAACCATCACCCAGCCGATCACCAAGCCGGCGACTCCTCCCGTGAGTACGAGGATGATCATGTCGGCCTGGCTGAGTCTCACCCCCGCTGTCTCCAGGACATCGCGCCGGAAGAGCCGCTGGGGGTGCTGGCGAAGGTAGCTCTCCATGCCGTGCACGGCGGAGCCGGCGAAACGAGTCAGCTGGGAGTCCGATTGTGTCTGGACTGGTCGCCGCCGATCGAGGGGTACGGACGACTGCAACGGCCGGAAGGCCAGCATCACCAGCCCCATGGAGATGAAGCACAGGGCCACACCGATGACGAAGACGGTCATCACCGATTCCGGGCCAGGCCTGCGCCGAAGATCGAGGGGGACACGGTGATGCCCATGTCCTCGAAGCGCTCCATGAAGCGAGGCCGTATGCCGGTTGGGATGGGACTGCCGAGGAAACGACCCGATTGGTCGACACCGGCCGAATAGTCGAAGACGAACGCGTCCTGGAGCGTGACGACGTCGCCCTCCATTCCCTGCACCTCCGTGACGTGGGTGATGCGGCGCGTGCCGTCACGGAGCCGGGAAATCTGCACCACGAGGTTGACCGCAGATGCGAGCTGTTCGCGAATCGCCCGTAGTGGCAGATCCATTCCTGCCATCAGGACGAGCGTCTCGAGGCGAGCGACGGCGTCTCGAGGGGAGTTGGCGTGCACGGTGGACAGGGAGCCGTCGTGTCCGGTGTTCATCGCCTGCAGCATGTCGAGTGACTCCCCACCGCGGACCTCCCCGATCACGATGCGATCGGGCCGCATACGAAGGGAGTTGCGAACGAGGTCGCGGATGGTGACAGCACCCTTGCCTTCGGTGTTCGGCGGTCGGCTCTCGAGACGGACGACGTGCTGTTTCTGGATCTGGAGTTCGACGGCGTCCTCGATGGTGACGATGCGCTCGTTGTCAGGAAGGAACGAGGAGAGGACGTTCAGCAGCGTCGTCTTCCCGGTGCCCGTGCCACCGGAGACGATGATGTTCAGCTTCGCCTTGACGCACGCATCGAGCAGCTCCGCCATGTCCGGAGTCAGTGTGCCGAAGTCGATGAGATTCTGCACGGTCAACGGCACTTTGCTGAACTTCCGGATGGTCAGCGACGAGCCGTTGACGGCCAGGGGCGGGATGACGGCGTTGACGCGCGAACCGTCCTCGAGCCTGGCGTCGACGAAGGGCGACGATTCATCGATGCGGCGCCCTACCTTGGAGACGATCCGTTCGATGACCCTGCGTAGATGCTGCTCGGAGCTGAACCGTGACCCGCTGAGCGTCAGCTTCCCGTTCTTCTCAACGTAGATCTGATCCATCCGGTTGACCATGATCTCGGTGACCGTCGGATCATCAAGGAGCCGTTGGAGCGGCCCGTAGCCCAGGACGTCGTCCGCCACGTCCTGGATGAGCCGTCGGCGCTCGTCCGGAGTGAGCGGAACCTGCTCGGCGTCGATGATCTCACTCAGTTCCTCACGTGCCGCGACCTTGAGATCCTCCTCCGTGACCGTGGTGTCGCTGGCGCGGCTCCCCATCCGTTCGAAGAGGGCGGACGCGGCACGCAGTTTCAACCCGGCGAAGACGTCGACGCGAGCGTTCACCTGCGGTTCTGCTGTCGCGACGGACGAGGCCGCCGTGTCCTTCTCAGCCAGCTGCTGCCCGGTGCCCGTGGGAACCTCGTGTTTCTCCGACGCCGGGATGGTCAGGGGCAGACCTGCGGCCTGGATGCGCTCGGACAGCCTCATCAGACCACCACCCTGCGGTGCATCTTGCGTTGTGATTTGGCACGCCACTGGTGATCGAACCGTTGCACGAGTCCGCGGAGATTCCTGGTTGCGGGGTCCCGCACATTGTCCTGGAGGAGGGGCACCCCGCGATTCGTCGCGAGGGATATTGCACGGGATCGGGGAATGGAGACGTCAACGGGCGCACCAAGGGTTGCCTCGATGTCCTGAACGGACAACCCGGTCCGGGAATCCGCGAAGTTCAGGACCACGTGGCGCGACTCAGGAAGGAGATTGAGCCTGCCGAGCACGTCGAGGCCTGTGCGCAGGCCACGCACACTCGGCACGTCCATACCGGTGACCCATACTGCATCCGTGCATTGTTCCAGTGCTGCGAGACTGTGCTCGGTCAGGCCGGGGCCGGTGTCGAGCACGACATAGCGGAACTCGGCGGCCAATTGCTGCAGGAGATGGGTGATCTGCTCGGTGCTGATGCGGTCTGCGTCGGCGGGATTGCGAGGGGCGCAGAGGGCGTAGATACCGGACGGGTGCACGGTCAGGAACGCCTTGAGCACCATGGAGTCCTGCGTCGCGGCGCCGGAGACGGCGTCGAGCACCGAGTACTCGGGGTTGAGGTAGAGCCCGCTCGCAACATCTCCGAACTGCAGGTCCAGGTCGACGATCACCACGCTCATAGGCGCCAGCTTGCCGAGGCCGACCGCCACATTGGTAGCGATCGTCGTCTTGCCGACCCCGCCTTTGGGCGAGAGTACGCCGATCACCAGGCCGTTCTCCTGCTGGCCCTGGTGCTGGCCGAAATCGCTGCGACGCCGACTCGCGAATGCCTGGCATGCACGTTCGAGGTGCGTGCGGATGCTGGCCACGTCCGCGAGCGGGCTGAGCACGTCGCGCACGCCGGCCCGCATGGCCTGCAGGACGACATCCGGGTGGCTGTCGTGAACGAGGATCAGGCTGATCTCGGGGAACTGCACGTCGAAGACCGTGGCCAGGCGCAGGGCATCTTCGACGGGCAGGCCCGGCCCGAAGATGAGGACTTCGGGACGCTCGGGGGAAAGCTGGGCGAGGATCTCATGTGCTTCGCTGGTGAGGACATTCGGCGGCAGGCTCTTGACCTCTCCGTGCATGCCGCCCGACACGGCGAGACGCACCTTCTGCTCGAACTCGGAACTCGGAGTGATCAGGACGAATCTGCTCATCGGAAGAGGTCCTTGTCTTGGAGGGTGAGCGGCGGGACGCTCCGCGTTGCGTCGAGGGGTTCCTTGCTCAGCCACAACGTGCCGAACTCGCTGCCGAAGGCGATCTTCGTCGCCTGGACGTCGTCCACGGCAACCGTCAGCATCAATGACCCGGTGGGCAGTGCTTCGGCCTCGGCGCGTGCTACGTCCGCCGGATCCGCCTCAGGATCAGCGACGGCCGCGTCGAGGGGAGCTCTCTGCACCGAGGTCACGAGGATCCGGTGGAGCACCAGCTGCGTGGTCCTCTCCTCCGGATCGTCCTCGAGTCCGCCCGCCTCCAACGAGATGAAGATTCCGACGGAATCACCCGGAGCGACCTTCCCGCCCACGACGCGCTGGGGCTCGAGGGAGAAGGACATCTCCTGGAGACCAGGGGGCACCTCGATCGCGGGTACGTCCGATGTGCTGGCGGGGTCCACGAGGCGCTCGGCGAGTAATTGCTCACCGAGCACAAGGTCGACCGAGGTGACCAGCCCTCCTGACGAGGTGAGGTCCGTCAGGGCGTTCTCGGCAACAGCATTCGAGGGCATCATTGTGGATTCGACGAACGCGCCCAGTTCCTCGGCCGTCGTACCAGCGGGCACGTTCTCCTGCACGACCAGGACCGGAACAGGATCGAGATCCTGGAGAGCTCTGCTCTCCGCGCCCTGTACGTAGGCAAAGAGCAGAACGGCTCCGATGAGGGCGAGCACGATGGCGGCGACGCCGGCCAAGAGGCGGGATTTCACGGTGTCGCTTCCTTCAGGCTGAGCTTGACGATGGCGGTGCCCATAGCCGGGTTATAGGAGCCAAGGGTGTAGGCGTCGTCGAGGGATACCATCTTGACGAACTTGCCGATGATGCCGATGCAGTGCGTATCGGCGCAGGTGTAGCCAGGGTAATGACCCTGACGGAAGGCATCTGGAAAGGACGGATTTCCCGTCTGCTTGAACTTCCAACCGTGTACTTCGAAGGCAGCGAAGCCGGAGAGGGTGTAGACCGCGTTGTCTCCGCTGTCCGCAACCGAGGTGTAAATGGGAAACAGTCCGACTGGAGGATTTCCCGCTTCGATGGAGGACTTCCACCTGGTCAACAAACTGCTGCAGTTCGGGGGTGCGCCGTTGTTACCTGTGTTGTTTCCGGCTGTGCTCGCCGAGATGTCGACGACAGCTTTGCACTGGCCTGCTACCTGATTCAGACTGCCAAAGCCTCCGGGCGGGCCGCCGGAACACGCCGGGGTGGCGTCCGACTTCTTGCGGTACTCCACCACCTGCCAGCCCGGTCCATCTTTGAGCTCGCATTCGGAAAAGGTAATGGGGAAGGGCGCAGGTCCGGATGTGGGGCTGCCCCACACTGCGGTCGAGGAAGCTGTCACCTCGGTCGAGCTGACTCCGAGAGCATTCGCGAAGATGAGCGAAATTCGGTTGGGGCTCTGTCCGTCCTGCAGCGCTCCTGTCGTCACCGTCACCGTGCGGGTCGTCTTATTGACGAGAACACTCTTCACATTGGTCCTGGCATCACGCGCGTTGCTGTTGGCGAGATCGCGTGCGACAGGTGCTGTTGGGGCACAGTCGAGGCCGGTCGAATCGGATGCACACTGCTGGGCCACGGCGAAAGCGGCCGCATCGGCACCGTTCTGTAGCTGCGCTCTTTCGGAGTAGACAAGTGCAACGTCGACGGCGAGAGCAGCGAAACCGAGGATGACCACCATCAGGAGAGCTACCAGGACGCTGACAGCACCGCCTTCCTCGCCCACACGGCTGGGCCGTCCACCAGCGGTCACCCCCCGCACAACATGACTCCCGTAGCCTTCATGGCAAATGGGCCAGCGATTCCGGTCAGTGTGTTGAGCTGATAGTTGATCGTGACGGTCACCGAGGACGGAGGGGACGTAGGGCTGGCAGGGCACGTCCCCACCAGAATGCTGTCGGGTGTCAGCGCGGGGCTGAGCGTGGGCGTGGAAACCAGCGCCGCATTCTTGGCGGCAGGGATATTTCCGGAAATTGCCATGACGCGCACACTTTCCCTCGCAGCATGGGTCAGCGTCGCCTGAGTGTTCAGGGCCCGCCCGAACTCCATGATGCCGAACAGGAGCATGATCAGGACAGGGAGGAGGAGTGCCATTTCCACGGCAACAGCTCCCTTCTCGGACCTTGACTTCTCCATAGGATTCCCCTTTTTCTGAAGGGGAGCGGCGACTTCTGATGGAAGCCGCCGCTCCCCGTAGTGCACGGTGGTCACGAGCGCGGAACTACAGGGTGCTCGTAGCCTCCGTTGATGGTGCAGAAGCTACAGCGCCTTGGGGGCAGCGGGGGTGAGGCCGAGCTTGCCCCCGAGCCCTTCGAAGAAGCCACTGAGCTGCCCGCCGAACGCGGTCAGGCCGACGATGAGGACAACGGCGATGAGGGCGACCATGATGCCGTACTCCACGGCCGTGGCGCCGGTCTCTTCACGTCGGAGGCGCGTCTCGATGGTCAAGCCGAGGGTGTGCAGGCTAGCTGCGAGGTGAGCGAACATGAGGACTCCTGTGTTTTTGGACGAACGGCCCAGCGCCGCGTCTGCGACAAAGCTAAGGCGGCCGAGGGCCAGGATCCTGAAGCTGAGCGGAACCTTGGGAAACACTTGCCTCCGGTCCGCAGGTCCTGCACAAGGCGTGCAGAATCTGCGCTGGGAGTGCGGTCGGCGGCGGGTCGGCAGGGGGAACACTTCCTCTTGGCGTGGAGGTCCGCGGATGCGGCCGCATGCTCCCGTAGGGCAACGGTGGGGGACCTGCCGCGCGGGCGGCGTTTGTCTCGCTCGGGCAGCGCGCCCTTGGTTTTGCCTATACCAGCAGGGCACGCTAATCTTGGTAGTCGTTGTGCGTATCCCTGCTCGATATGTCTGCGCCCTCCGGAGCGGTTCAGTTGCAGAACCACCTGGCCCGGGGGCGGAGCCGAGTTTTACGGGATGACTGGTCGTATTTCAGCCCTCACCTGAAGTTCCGGTAACGCATGAATAAGCTGAGCCCTCGGGCACGGAGCACTCCGTGGATGTGGGCGACACCGAAATAGAAACGAAGGCCATAACCGTGCGTACGTAC
>JASLBS010000097.1 GCA_030146405.1 Arthrobacter sp. | reverse complement strand
TGGACCAGTTGTCCACCAATGCCGCCCGCAACGTGATCGTCCCCGTAGACGACCTCGCGACCACCCTGGAACTGACCGCGCAGGACTTCACCGAGGAGGTATGGAACGCCGGTGTCTATCAGGACGAGCGGTTCGGCATCCCCCTGGACGTCCACTCACTCGCCATGTACTACAACACGGAGCACTTCGAAAAGGCGGGAATCACCGAGGCCCCCACCGACGAGGCGTCTTTCCAGGACGCTCTCGAGAAGCTCCAGGCGGCCGGATACGACACCCCGTTCTGGATGCCGACCCTGTGGCCGAGCCACCTCATGAACCTCACCCTGCAGTGGCAGAACGGTGGAACTCCCTACGACGGCGAGGCGTCCGAGGCCAACTTCGCCGCACCCGAGGGGATCGAGGCCATCACCTGGCAGCGGAACATCGTCGAAGAAGGGTTCAGTCCGGAGAACGTCGCGATCGACTCGCAGTACGTCGCCTTCAAGAACGGCGAGACCTCGATCACCTGGGACGGTATCTGGCAGTTCAACGACCTCGAGGCATCGGGCCTGCCCTACGCCGCCGCTCCCGTTCCCACCATCGGGAACGAGCCCGCCGTCTGGGCCAACTCGCACAACTTCTTCCTGCCCCGCCAGACGCAGCCCGATCCCGACAAACAGGACGCCGCGAAGGTGTTCATCGCCTGGATGAGCGAGAACTCGGCCGAATGGGCGGGTTCCGGCATGATCCCCGCCCGTGAGTCCGTGCGCTCCGGTGGGGCCCTCGACGGCATGCCCCAGGAGGCGATCGCCGAGGCCATCGACGACATGCGCTTCCTGCCCCCGATCCCGGGTATCGGCACCGTCCAGACCGAGACGCTCGAGGTCGGCGTGAGCAAGGCCGTTCTCGGGGACGGCTCCCCGGAGGACGCCATGACAGAGGCAGCCGAGAACGCGTCACGGCTCATGGAAGAGAACAAAGCGTCGTTCGGAGAATAGGGACCATGACCACGCTGAAGGAAAGGAAAGGGGGTGCCTCCTCTCGGAAGGGGGCACCCCGCCCGTCGCGGACGACGCCGTCCCGCGGGATCCGCAAGCAGGCGGCAGGTACACCCTGGCTGTTCCTGGCGCCGTACCTCATCCTGTTCATCACGTTCGTGCTGGTGCCTGTCGTCTTCGGCGCCTGGATCAGCCTGCACACGTGGGACTACACGCGGCCGCTCAAGCCGTTCATCGGCCTCCAGAACTACGCCGAGCTGTTCCGGCCCGGATCCGGGCAGTTCTCGAACTTCTGGGGTTCGATGCGTGCGACCGGCATCTTCACGCTCTTCAGCGTGCCGCTCCTGCTCACCATCCCACTCGCCGTAGCCCTGCTGATGGCGAAGAAGTTCCCGGGTCGCAATTTCTTCCGCGCAGTGTACTTCGCCCCTTACGTGCTCGGCGTGGCCGTGGTCGCCGTCATGTGGCGGTACCTCCTCGACAACAACATCGGGCTGGTCAACTACTACCTCGGCCTCCTCGGCCTTCCGAGCGACATCGCCTGGACCACGTCGACCCCGGCGGCCTGGGTGGCGCTCGTGGGCGTGACCGTCTGGTGGACCCTCGGCTTCAACGCAGTCATCTACCTCGCCGCACTGCAGGACATCCCCTCGGAACTGTACGAGGCAGCGCGCATGGACGGCGCCAACGGGGTACAGCAGTTCATGAACGTCACCCTCCCCGGCCTGCGGCCCGTGCTCTCCTTCGTCACCATCGTGACGCTGATCGCCTCGGTCAACATGTTCGGGCAGTCCTACCTCATCACGCAGGGCGGACCGGGCAGGGAGACCCGCACGGCCATCTACCAGATCGCCGACACGGGCCTCCGCAACTTCCAGATGGGCAGCGCCGCGGCCATGAGCTACGTCCTGACCGTCTTCCTCATCGGCCTGAGCCTTGTGGTCTTCTGGCTGTTCCGCGAACGGAAGGATTCCTGATGAGTTCGGCTGTCGATTCCCCCACGGCGGGCACTGTCACTCCGGCTTCGGAGCCGGCGCGCAGGGTCAACCCGCGCACCGTCCTCAAAGTGGTCATCCTTGCCGTCGTGGCGCTCGTCTTCATCAGTCCGATGATCTTCATGATCGTGACCTCCTTCAAGACTCGCGCCGAAGCGACGGCGATCCCGCCGTCGTGGATACCCAACCCGTTCTCCCTCGAGGCGTACCGCACCATCCTCGCACCGGGCAGCAACACGCCCGTCCTCCGCTGGTTCTTCAACAGCATGGTGGCAGCAGCGCTCCACTCGGCGCTCGTCGTCGTGACCGCCTCGCTCGCCGCGTATCCGCTGGCGCGGATGGATTTCCGCGGCAAGAAGATCGTGTTCGCGGTCATCGTCGCAACGCTGCTGGTTCCGCCGGTGATCCTCGTGATCCCCAACTACCTGCTGGTGAGCGAGCTGGGCTGGCTGAACTCGCTCGTCGCCATCATCGTGCCGACGGCGGCCTCGGCGTTCGGCGTCTTCTTCATGCGGCAGTTCTTCATAGCGCTGCCGGACGACCTCGAGGAGGCTGCGCGCATCGACGGTGCGGACCGCTTCCAGATGTTCACCCGCATCATCCTTCCGCTCGCGAAGCCCGCGATGGCCACGCTCGCGTTGCTCGCGTTCCTGACGAACTGGAACGATTTCCTGTGGCCCATCTACGTGCTGTTCACTCCGGAGGTGCAGACCCTGCCTCCGGGCCTGTCCACCCTGCAGTCGGCGAATGCTGTGCGCTACGACCTCCTGATGGCCGGCGCCGTGGTGGCGAGCGTGCCGGTCCTCGCGCTCTTCGTGTTCCTTCAGCGGTTCATCATCGAGGGTGTATCGCGTTCAGGGGTCAAGGGGTGAGCCGCCTTTTCCTGCAGCGCCTCCGGTGCGTGGCCGTGGTCGGCGTGATCGCCGCGGCCACCGCCGGCTGCACACCGTCGGACTCCTCCAGCCCGGACGAGGGATCGGAGCCGCAGCAGGCCGCCACCCGTGTCCTCGACGAGGAGTTCGCCGACCCAGACATCCTCCAGGTTGAGGGTACCTACTACGCCTATGCCTCTGCGGGGAACCGCAAGAACGTACAGGTCGGTACTCGTCGCGACCTG
>JASLBS010000105.1 GCA_030146405.1 Arthrobacter sp. | reverse complement strand
GTCCAGGACACCGCGGACATCCTGCAGTCCGGCCGGAAGCTGCGGGTCACCGTCAGCCCGCTCATCAGCGTCCGGCAGCTGGCGCCCGGGCAGGAGGTGCTGCTCAACGAGTCCCTCACGATCGTCGCCGCGCTGGGCTTCGAGCGTGCCGGCGAGATCGTGACGGTCAAGGAGATGATGGGCACGGATCGCGCCCTCGTGGTGGGTCGGTCGGACGACGAGCGGGTCATCAAGCTGAGCGGGCCGCTGCAGTCGGAGCGGATCCGGGTAGGGGATGCCCTCGCCGTGGACACCAGGTCGGGATACGGCCTGGAGAAGGTGCCCCGGAGCGAGGTGGAGAACCTGGTGCTCGAGGAGGTCCCCGACATCGCCTACGGCGACATCGGTGGGCTCGGTCCGCAGATCGAGCAGATCCGCGACGCCGTCGAGCTGCCGTTCCTGCATCCCGACCTGTACCGCGAGCACGGCCTCAAGCCTCCCAAGGGGATCCTCCTCTACGGTCCTCCCGGCTGCGGGAAGACGCTCATCGCGAAGGCGGTCGCCAACTCCCTCGCGGCCCGCGCGGCCGAGCGTGCCGGTGGAGAGCAGATCCGCAGCTACTTCCTGAACATCAAGGGACCCGAACTGCTCGACAAGTATGTCGGGGAGACCGAACGCCACATCCGGCTGATCTTCGCCCGGGCCCGTGAGAAGGCCTCGGACGGCAGCCCCGTCGTCGTCTTCTTCGACGAGATGGACTCCCTGTTCCGTACCCGCGGGACGGGGGTGTCCTCCGACGTCGAGACGACGATCGTCCCGCAACTGCTCAGCGAGATCGACGGTGTGGAGAAGCTCGAGAACGTGATCGTCATCGGTGCCTCCAATCGTGAGGACATGATCGACCCAGCGCTCCTGCGGCCGGGGCGCCTCGACGTCAAGATCAAGATCCAACGGCCGGACGCCGAGGGTGCAGCGGAGATCTTCGCGAAGTACATCACCCCCGATCTGCCTCTCCACGCCGACGACCTCGCGGAGAACGGTGACGATCCGCAGGCCACGATCTCGGAGATGATCCGCCGGACCGTCGAGCAGATGTACGCGACGGACAAGTCCAACGAGTATCTCGAGGTGACGTACGCCAACGGTGATACCGAGATGCTCTACTTCAAGGACTTCAACTCGGGTGCCGTCATCCAGAACGTCGTGGATCGTGCGAAGAAGTACGCCATCAAGGACCTCCTGCTCGATGGCAGCAAAGGACTCCGGATCGAACACCTGATGCGGGCCGTCGTGGACGAGTTCCGCGAGCACGAGGACATGCCGAACACGACGAATCCGGACGACTGGGCGCGTATCTCCGGCAAGAAGGGTGAGCGGATCACCTATATCCGCACGATCGTCCAGGGCAAGGCCGGGCAGGAACCAGGGAAATCCATCGAGACCACGGCGAACACCGGCCAGTATCTGTGATGCAGACGGGTGGACGACGCACGGCCGGCCCTGCAGCAGCGCCGGCCGTGGGGGAGGGGATCTCCGTCCACCGGGTGATGGGGACGGAGACCGAGTACGGGGTCATCGCTCCGGCGTTGCCGTCGGCCAACCCCACGCTCCTGTCCTCCCAGGTGGTCAACGCCTACGCCGCCACCCTGCGTGAGGGGCTCGGGAACCTCGCCGGCACCCGCTGGGACTACACCGACGAGACCCCGCTCACCGACGCCCGCGGGTTCCGGATGGATCGCGCGAGCGCCCACCCGAGCCAGCTGACCGACGAACCGGTGGAGCTGACGGCCGAGCAGATCGCGCTCGAGCGCGGCGAACCGGCCGAGGCCGCGGTGCTCATGAACCTCGTGCTGAACAACGGCGCGAGGCTGTACGTCGATCATGCGCACCCCGAGTACTCCTCGCCAGAGGTGACCAATCCCCTCGATGCCGTGCTGTGGGATCGGGCCGGTGATCACGTCGCGGTCACCGCGATGGAGCGCATCAGCAGGACCCCGGGCTTCTCTCCCGTGATCCTGTACAAGAACAACACCGACAACAAGAGCGTCTCCTACGGTTCCCACGAGAACTACCTGGTGCCGAGGAGCGTCCCGTTCTCGAAGCTCGCCGAGGCACTGATTCCCTTCTTCGTCTCACGCCAGGTCGTCTGCGGGGCGGGGCGCGTCGGTCTGGGGCCCGTGCACCAGGCGCCGGGCTTCCAGATCAGCCAGCGCGCGGACTTCTTCGAGAACGAGATCGGCCTCGAGACCACCGTCCGCCGTCCCATCATCAACACGCGGGACGAGCCACACGCGGTAGCGGAGAAATACCGCCGACTGCACGTGATCATCGGCGATGCGAACCTGAACGAGGTGTCCAACTACCTGAAGGTGGGGACCACGGCCCTCGTCCTCTCGCTCATCGAGCACGGCCGGGCGCCTGTCCCGACCCTCGAGGACCCGGTGGAGGCCCTGCGCACCATCAGCCACGACCCGACCCTCACGGCGACCGTGCGGCTGACCGACGGCCGGAGCCTGACCGGACTCGAACTGCAGGAGGTGTATTGCGCTGCGGTGCTCGACGCCCTGCCTGCCGACGCGGACGAGCAGACCGGCGATGTCGTCCGCCGGTGGGAGGACCTCCTCATGACGCTGCGCCGGGACCCGATGGACGCGGCGCGCCAGGTGGACTGGATCGCCAAGCTGAAGGTGCTCGAGGCGTACCGGGCGAGGGACGGCCTCGCCTGGACCGATTCCCGCCTCGCACTCGTCGATCTGCAGTACGCCGACCTCCGGCCGGACAAGGGGATCTACCAGCGGCTGGCACGACGCGGCGACGTCGACCTGCTCGTGGAACCTCCGGAGGTGGCCCGGGCTGCCGTCGAGCCGCCCCGCGACACCCGTGCCTACTTCCGTGGCCGCTGCATCTCGGAATTCCCCGCGGAGGTGGTCGGGGCGAGCTGGGACTCCCTGATCTTCGAGCTCCCCGGGGAGCGGCGCCTCCAACGGGTCCAGACCCGCGAGCCGCTCCGTGGCACGGCCGAGCTCACCGAGGAGTTGTTCGAGCAAGCAGCCGACGCCGAGGATTTCCTCACCCGATTGTTGAGCGGCCCCGACCGCCGCATGACACCATAGAACCTGATCAGCGAACTGATCACGAACACCGAAAGGGTGGCCAGCATGGCGACACAGGACCGCATCAGTACCAGCGGAACGTCCTCCCGAACGGAGGAGGAGATCCCCGACGCCGCTCCCGCGGCTCCCGCGGCCCAGGACTCCACCCAGACCCAGGGCGTGGATGACCTCCTCGACGAGATCGACGGCGTCCTCGAGTCCAACGCCGAGGAGTTCGTGCGCGGCTTCGTGCAGAAGGGCGGCCAGTAGCGGATGCTCCCGGACGACGCAGCAGCAGCCGTTCCCCGGGCCGCCGCGGCCTCCTTCTCCGACTTCCTGGGCGCCCACCATCCCGCATTGCTGCCGTCGAACCGGACGCTCGGACCCATGACAGGATCCGCAGACGTCTCACACCTCGCGCCGCACGCCACCACCATCGTCTCGCTGACCTACCCGGGCGGAGTCCTGATGGCCGGCGACCGTCGGGCGACGATGGGCAACGTGATCGCCAGCCGCCATATCGAGAAGGTGTTCCCGGCGGACCGGTACTCGGTCCTCGGAATCGCAGGAAGCGCGGGGATCGGGCTCGACCTGACGCGGCTCTTCCAGGTGGAGCTCGAGCACTACGAGAAGATCGAGGCCACGATGATGAGCCTCGACGGCAAAGCCAATCGCCTCGCCGCCATGGTTCGCCAGAACCTCCCGATGGCGATGCAGGGCCTCGCCGTCGTCCCGCTCTTCGCGGGCTTCGACCGGGATCGGCACGTGGGGCGCCTGTTCTCCTTCGA